>NZ_QYZY01000294.1:0-1665 GCF_003838035.1 Desulfonatronospira sp. MSAO_Bac3
GGATATCGTTCAGGATCCGCAACAGGTTGTCCGCATTGCGGGAAATTGTCTGCACCTGGCGCAAATGCTGCCTGGAAAGACTGAAATCCCTTTCCATGATCCGGGCAAAGCCCATGATGATATTCATGGGAGTACGGATTCCGTGGCTCATGTTGGCCAGAAAGGTGCTTTTGGCCTGACTGGCCGCCTCCGCAGCCTCCTTGGCCTTCTGCAGGGCCCTTCTTACCTCTTCCAGTTCGGATATATCCACAGCAACCCCGAGAGCGGACAGCCTGTCCTCTATTTCCAGGGGGTAGACAGTAAACAGCGCTGGAAATACCTGCCCGTTTTTGCGCTGCATAAACATGCTGCCTCTCCACACCCTGCCCTGCCTGATGCTGGTATATATCTCCGGAAACTTTTCCAGATCCTCCCTGGAATGCAGAATGGCCACTGATTGACCCACTACCTCCTGCTTTTGATAACCATGGACACTTTCTGCGCCCGGGCTGAAGTCCGTAATGCGCAGATCCCCTTCGGGACAGGATTCTGCGATTACAAAAGAAATATCTTTGCAGGCCTCAAAGATCGACTCCAGTTTCAACTGCTGGGTCTTGATTTCAGTTATATCCAGCCCTACAGACTGATAATATTCAGGAGTCCCGGCCTCATCAAAGACGGCCCTGTCAATCCACCTGTGCCAGCGGATGGTCCCGTCAGGCAGTTGCACCCTGTGCTCTACAGTTTTGACTGGATGTTCCGTGGTCAGAGAGGTAAAGTTCTGTTGGGAAATTTCTTTGTCCTTCCCGGGTATCAGGTCCAGAAAAATCGACCCCAGAAGCTCTTCCTGGGGCATGCCGAAGTAGTCGCAGTACTGCTGGTTGATATAGGTGATGACCCCTTGCGGGTTGAAGCAGCAGATCATGGCCGGGATATCCCTGAGAAAGGAATCAAGCTTTTCATGATGCTTTTTCTGCATCTCTTGGCTTTGTTTGCGCCGGGTTATGTCTGAAACAAACCCGTGCCAGCAGGAAATCAGCCCATCGCTGCCGGTTACCGCCCTGATATTTAAAGAAACCCATATTTCATATCCATCCCGGCGGATTATTCTGCACTCATGGTTGACCACCTCTCCATGCACTTCCAGCAGACGCGTGATCCGCCCCCGGTCCGCCGGTTCCGCATAAATCTGGGAAGCAATATCAGTTACAGACTCCAGCATGCTTTCGGCGGAATCATAACCATGGATGGATGCCATGGCATGATTGACAAAGATAAATTTTCCTTCAGGGGTGGACTGAAAACAGCCCAGAGGGGCATGCATCAGCATGTCCTGGTAATCCAGGGAAGCGGTTGAAGGCGAAGAGTATTTCTCTTTCGGGAAGTGCTTTGCCGGACACATGACTGACTCCATGAAGTAAAGCAGAAGGCTGAAAAAATACACGGCTCAAAACAGGGGAGCAAAAAGCCGGGGATCATGGATCCAAAACGACATACGCAGGACGTAACCATTCAAGGGGTGCCAGCAATCGCCACCGGGAATAGACTTGAGGCGTACTCCCCAACCGTGAGCGGCAGAGCCGCCCGCTCGCCCCGTGAAACACCCAGCACTCACTTTAATAATTTCGGTTTCATCACAAGCAAACAAATGGAAAAGTGAGTGCTGGGTCAGCGCAGCGGGTTTCA
>NZ_QYZY01000295.1:0-3050 GCF_003838035.1 Desulfonatronospira sp. MSAO_Bac3
GAATAAGGAAGTGTTCATTACATAACGAACCCCCCCTGCCCCTCCTTAACCAAGGAGGGGAGTAGATCGTGCTTTACGTACAAAATGATACACCTGTGTGACAGCGGTATGCTGAAAGCATAAAAAAATGAAATTATAGTTACTTGTAAGGATACAACCGTGGATGTTCAATACCCGCAAATAATCACATGCCTTCGCTGTTGGACAAAAAGACTAAGGGCAATGCACTTTTGCCTGTTTGTGTCTGTTTTTTTCATCCTGCTTTTATTCCGGGCCGAGGCCGGCATGGCCGCACCCCCGGCCGGGCCGGACAACCCCAGACCGGATGAGGCGGATATAGTCCTGCCCATGCCCGGCGATTCTGTAATGGTTTTTCGCAAGGTTCAGGTGCCTGGTCAGGGCTACTGGGGGGATGAGGAGCAGATCATCCAGATGGGCGATGCATCCGGCGGGATTTTCGAAGGCCTGCAGCGCACCCAGATCAGCGGATCATTTCCTGCTGATGATGGCCGGGGACAGGCAATTTATCTGGCCAAATATGAATTGACCAGGGGGCAGTTTGCTTCGGTCATGGGCCTGGATACCTTGATTGAGGCCAGTGCCGATCCGGATGCGTCCCAGCTGGCTGAACTGGAAGGCCGCGCCCTGCAGGAGGCCATGATGGTGCCGCTGTCTTTTGTCAGCTACCAGGATATCCAGGAGTTTATCCGCAGCTACAACCAGTGGCTTTTTGATGCAGAGCACCCCGAGCGCCTGGAAAATATACCGGAGATAGACGGTATACCAGGATTTATCCGGCTTCCCTCCGAGGAGGAGTGGGAGTTCACTGTGCGCGGGGGGCTGCCGGCCATTGAGGACGGTACCTTCAATGATCGCCTGCCTTTCGCCATGCAGAGGATCAATGAGTATGCCTGGCATCTGGGCAATGCCAGCCACAGGGTGCGGCCCATAGGCCTGCGCCAGCCATGCCGCCTGGGTTTTTTTGACATGCTGGGCAATGTCCAGGAAATGACCGCCGGTTTCTTCAGGCCCGAGGTGTGGCAGGGCAAGCCCGGCGGGGTGAGCGTTCGCGGCGGCAGCGTGTCCACGCCGGTGTCGGATATGCGCTCCTCCCTGCGTCAGGAGCTGGATGTCTACGCCTGGAACCAGGACCAGGAGCGGGTTCAGGAAAGGCGTTCCTTTAACACCGGGGCGCGCCTGGCCATTGGTTCCAATGTGGTGGTCAATACCAGGGTCAGAGCGGCCATGGAAGACGAATACCAGGAATACAAGGACATGGTGCGCAAGGCCATGCCCGTTGGCCGGACCATGGACAACCTGGTGGCCCAGGCCGCGGGGCAGCTGGGGGACGTGGAGCCCATCCTGGGCAGGCTCATGGAGGAGCACCCCCATTTGAGCGATGATCTGCATACAGTGCAGGAGTTCATGGACCAGGCCAGGCAGCGCCTGGACATGGCCCAGCGGGAAAGTGCACGCAGCCTGGCCCAGGATGCGGCCCGCAACGGGGTTAATCTGAGTGTCTACATTTCCCGCCTGGTAAGCCTGGAAAACAGCCTTGAGGCCGCCAGGCGGCTGGCGGAAATGTCCAGCAGATACCTGGAGCAGGTCAGTGCTGTGGAGCAGAGGATAAAAGAACTGAGTTCAGCCCAAAAAGAGCAGTTTCAGGCTTATACGGACAAGGTGGGCGAGCTTGGGGACTACGAACAGGACTACATAGACCAGGCCCTGGAAAGCATGCGCGAGCAGGAACCTCTGCCCCGGGAGAAGGCCGTGCTGCAGCTTTTGACCACTCATGTCGAGGATTTCAGCCAGCACCGCCGTGCAGACAGAGAAGGCTGGTTTAAAGAGTATGAAGAGGTCTTTAAGGAATTTGATCAATAATTTTTACTTCAGGGATTTTACCAAAGGAGGAAAGCATGAAAGGGTCCAGGGCGATTATATTGCTGGTTTTTATGGCCGTGATTCTGTCCGGATGTATAACCGGTTCTGATCAAAGGCGGACCAAGGCCGAGGGTACAGCCGTGGGTGCTGCAGCCGGAGGTCTGGCCGGATATCTAATCGGAGACGGCAGGGGGGCATTGATCGGGGCCGCGGCCGGAGCAGGCCTGGGGTATCTTGTGGGCCGGGAGGTGGCCAAGCGTAAGGCTGAGTACGCCACTCAGGAAGAGTTTCTGGAGGCTGAAGCCGCCCGGACAGCGGAATACAATGAAACCATGCGCGAGTACAACGATAGAAGCAGGCAGGAACTGGCGGCCCTGGAAGAAGAGGTGGAATCCCTGCGACAGGCCTATGAAGAAGGTGCAGAGGAGAAAGACACTCTGCTGGCCAGACAGGCAGAGGTTCAAAAACGTATCCAGGAAAATGAAGAACTCCAAGAAGAACTGAAAAGCGAGCTGGCCATCCAGGAGGCTATCATAGAGG
Organism: Desulfonatronospira sp. MSAO_Bac3; assembly: GCF_003838035.1. NCBI lineage: Bacteria > Pseudomonadati > Thermodesulfobacteriota > Desulfovibrionia > Desulfovibrionales > Desulfonatronovibrionaceae > Desulfonatronospira > Desulfonatronospira sp. MSAO_Bac3. The sequence goes on from NZ_QYZY01000295.1 coordinate 2,422, forward strand.
AGGAAAGCCAGACTCTGCCCGAGGATGACCCCCGCATTGCCGCCCTGGAAAAGGAAGTGCAGGAACTGCAGGCCAATATCGCCGCCCTTGGCGAGGGCAGCGCCCAGCTGGCCAGCATAGATGAGAGGTTGTCCATATGAGATACTTATACTTACCGGTTTTAATCTGCGTTTTGCTTTTTGCCGGGTGCGGCGCTTCCCAGGATCCGCGCGAGGGAGGATTTTTCGGAGGCATAAGCGGCCTGGGCTCGGGGGCTTATGAAGAAAGGGTGGAGGAGCGCGAACAAAGGCTCAGTCGTTTACAGCAGATACAAAAGGATTTGGATGCTGAAAGCCGGGAAATCGACGCCCAGAAGACCGATTTGCGCGAACAGATTGAGCTTGAAAGGGCACACCTGGAGGAGATGCAAAATTCCACCGCCCGCCTGGAACAGGAGGTGTCCCGGATGAGTGCCGGCGATGCTGCAGGGGAAAAAAAGGTCAATGAACTCAGATCCAGGCTGAATGACCTGCAAAGTGGCCTGCAAAAACAGGAGCAGGAGCTAAGCGCCCTGGATCAGCTGGAAGGCACCCATGGCCACGGCGATGCCGGGGAAGAGGTGGACCTGCGCCGCAGGCAGCTGGAAGAGC
>NZ_QYZY01000296.1:0-30984 GCF_003838035.1 Desulfonatronospira sp. MSAO_Bac3
CTGCTGCCGTTGAATTCACTTAGTTTTTTGAACCAGTCCAGGGGCACATACTCCTGTCTTGCTTCATAAACATTCAGGGCCGGGGTGAAGCGCCACTGTATAAGGTCCAGGACTTCTTCGGCCTGTTGCCGGGAAATATCTTCCTGCACGGATTTGATGATTTCCGCTGTGGGTATCAGCTGATCCCCCCATCTTGACCTGGCTTTTTTCCAGGACAGGCGGATGAAATTTTCATCACTGGAGACAAAGCTGAAAAAGGAATACCGTTCAATAAGCTCCATGAGGGCCGAGCACTGGGCCTGGGCAGGTGAGACTCCCTTGCCCATCTGCTGGCGTTTGGGCACGCCCATGTCCCTGGCCCTGACCCCGTAATAGCTGAAATAAACCGGTATGCCCAGGCGACCGGTGTCAATGCGCTTGATTTTTTTTAAAATAGCCTGGCCATGCTGGTTTAGCGCCCCGGTGACCTTTTCCACGGTCTCTTCTGGAGTAAGGGCCTTGTCTGCTTCCTGGGTGTAGCCTTTGGGGCTGGAGCCGATTTTAATCATCTCTGCCGGGCCTTCATGCGGTAAATGGTTATTTTGTGGCTTTCCTGGTCTTCATAGTCATCTGCTGAACTGTCCCTGCACTCCAGGGTCTTGTGGCTGATCTGAAAATTTTCCTGGGCCTTTTGGAAAAAAGCCGGCGATTTTCTGGCATTGCTGGCGGACAGGATTATTTCGCCGTGCAGGGAAGTGTCCAGATGTTTATCCAGAAACCGGATCAAGTATGGGTAGATGTTTTCCTGGTAGAGAATCTCGGCTCCCAGGATGCTGTCAAAACTCCTGGAAAGGTGGTCAGCAGTGAAATCCACTGCCTGGACAGAGGCACGTTCTTGAAGGTTGTTCTGCAGGATGTTTATCCTGGCAAAGAGCAGGGCATCGGGATGATTGTCGGTGATGAGCACCTTGTGTCCCCTGGCTGCAGCCACCAGGCCGCAGAGTCCGACTCCTGCACCCAGTTCCAGCATGTCCAGGGGCTTGTCTGCAGGAAGGGAGCACAGGTAGTAGCCAAGTATCACCGAAGCCGGCCATATTTTGGCCCAGAAGGGCAACTCCAGTCTGTCCCCGGCTGTTTCTGCGAGCTGATCAATATAGGCTTCCATGTCGGCAATCTGCAGGATATCAAGGGTCATGTCCTTAATGCGTACAGGCTCAAAAATAACCTCGTATTTTTCCCGGGCGCGGGCGAGAAGCTCATCCATACTCTCTGTCTGCAAAAAGTCCGTGTCCTGCACTGTGTTACCTCCAAAATAAGGGTTGCCTTTTTATATTTATTTCATACCTTGCAGGTCTGAAAAAATGACAGAATTTGTTTTTTAGTACGAAAAAAGTAATTTCTGGGAGCAGGGACGCGGCTGAATGTATGGATAGTTTTGGTTTGCAGGTTGAATGCAGTCTGGTGCGGCTGCCTGGTTATACGTTTTTGGAGGCGGCATCCGGATTTGAACCGGAGAATGGCGGTTTTGCAGACCGCTGCCTTACCACTTGGCTATGCCGCCCGGTGCTTGCAAGCTGATTTAAATGGAGCGGGAGACGGGATTTGAACCCGCGACTTCAACCTTGGCAAGGTTGCACTCTACCACTGAGTTACTCCCGCCCTCAGGGAAAGAAATTGATAAAACACAGAGTGTGAGGTGTCAAGAACAATTTTGGACAGGCAGGGAAAATGCCTGCTTCCCGGCTGGAGCCGGGTCAATGGTTTTTTAGACGCCGGTCCTGCCCGTTGGCTGGATAAAGTTTTCTACTCCGGACAGGCTGCGGAAGCAAAGCCCGTTTTTAATGCCTGTAAAGACCTGACTGGGCTCAAGCACTCTTGATCCGGCCAGGTAGTCGATTCCCATGCGGCCCAGGCAGCAGGCCATGGGGGTGCTTGGACCCATGAGCACCCTGATGCTGCCTGTATCACACAGGTTCAGTATCCCGGCCAGGGAACCGTTTAAAAGCGTGGTGGCGGTAATTGCCACAAGCTGGGCCCGGGGCAGAATCCTTGGCATTTCAGTGCTGGGCAGGTCAAAATCCCTGGGCCTTTTTTCCAGGACCCAGAAGTTCTTGAAGGCGTTTTTTATTTTACTGACAAAGGGAAAATGCCCTATCACCGCCACGTTTTTCCCCTGTCCAAGCTCCAGGATAAGCTCCTGGGCCTTGGCCTGAATTTCGCCGCGGCGACTGTTGAGGATACAGTTGGCAGAAGCCAGGGCAAAAGAGGCCTGCACAGTGTCCTGGTTTTGCAGCCCAGGCAGAAGCTGGTGCAGGGACTGGTTCTGGCCTGGTTCATGTCCTGAATCCAAAGGGACGTCGTCCAGGGGAACCCTGGAGCATATCCCCGCACCCTGCTCAGCCTGTACACCCACCAGGAGCTGTCCCTGCACAAGTTCTCTCACGGCACTGTCCGGGCGGGTGCGGGCCTCGTGAACGATTTCGCTTATGATCTGCTGCTGGGTGATCTGCATTTACAGCTCTCCAGACCCCAAAAAGGGGGTCCTTGCTTAAAAGAAGTTTGCGGGGCTTAGTCAGACAAGGTTCAGAATAAACAATTTTCAGGTTCAGGACAACAAAAACAATGGGTATATCTTTACATCACCGGTTTTATGAGATATAAGACACTTTTTATTCAGGAGCAGCTTCTGAAATTAAAAGCAGCAATATGCCTGTTTTTGCATGCAGGCTTAGAACCTCCGGCCGGGACCGGAAAAAAAGACGGTTGCCATGCTGGAAAGGGGGCGTTGCCCCTTTTAAATCATCCAACAGGAGACCCACGTAATGAACCAGGCTGACATTGATTCTTTCAGAGAAATTCTCAGGAAAATGCGGCAGGACATCCTGGAACAAGGCGAAGATACCCTGGAGGACATGACCGGAGAACGGGAAATGTACGCTGATCCTGCTGACAGGGCTTCAGCCGAATCAGACCGGGCCTTTACCCTGAGACTCAGGGACCGTGACCGCAAGCTTATCAAAAAGATCGACGAGGCCCTGGAGCGCATCGAAGACGGTACATACGGAGAGTGCGAAGACTGCGGTGAAGATATCTCCAAGCCCAGGCTCAAGGCCAGGCCTGTAACCACGCTCTGCATCAAATGCAAGAGCAGGCAGGAGCAGCAGGAAGCCCTGCACGGGGATTAACAGTCCCGGGCGCAGACCTCTCTTTTTTCCGCCAGGGCTTCTTTCTGACCTGTACAGAGAGAAGCGTGCCTGAAAATACAACCCGCAGTCCTCTTTTTGCCGGCTGTTCAAGCAGATGCCAGGGAATGCAGCCGGCCCGGATGATCTTTTATGGAGGCCAATTTTTTCCGGTTCGCAGTCCAGGAGCTTTTTGACAAGGTTCAGGGCGTTCGCATTGAAAAGGTATATATGCCGGGCAGGGATATCTATACCCTGGACATGGGCAAAAGGGGCAATCTGATCCTGGCCTGCTCACGCAAACAGGGTTTTTTCACCCTCTCCAGCACAAAGCCTCCCAATCCTTCAAAGCCTCCGGCGCAGGCCATGCGGCTTCGCAAACACATCAAAAACAGGCGCATCCTGGACATGATCAGTATGTGGCCTGAAAGGCGCATCTTCCTGCGCCTTTTTGCTGCTGATCCGGTTTGGCTTGAACTGGACCTGGTCAGGGGCTTGAGCGTGGTGGATGATCCCGGGGTTTCTCCGGAAGACAGTATTGCCTGGCCTGACCTGGAGTCTTTTTTTGCAGACAAAGAGATCTGGAAAACCCACCCCCAGCTTACTCCTCCCCTTAGACAGGAACTGACCCGGCGCAGCCCGGATGAGGCCGGGCGGCTTCTGCAGGATCTGGCCGCAGGCCGGCCCGAGGGATTTTTCATTTGTGAAAAAGGCCCTGACAGGCTGGGCCTTAGCTGCTTCAGGATCACGGACAGCGACACCTGCCGGGAGTTTGACTCCGCCCTTGAGGCTTGTGCAGCTTTTGCAGAACCTGGGCTGCAAAGTCTCCTTGATGCGCCCATAGAAAAGGCCCGGGAAAAAGAGGAGAAAAAAAAGAGCAGGAAACTGCAGAAAAAAATGCAACAGATCCAGGAAGACCACAAGCGTCTTCTGGAGATGACAAAACTTGAGGACCAGGGGAAAATCATCCAGAACAATCTCTACCAGCTGGACCCGGAACAAAAAACCGCCGGCCTGAGATTAAAGGATCACCATGGCCTGGAGCATGAACTGGAGCTGGACCCTGGCAGAACCGTCCGGGAGAACATGCAGTGGTTTTTTAAAAGGGCCCGGAAGGGCAAAAGGGGCCTGGAGGCGGTATCCAGGAGAAAAAATGAGCTTGCCGGCCCGGAGCTGGGAAGCCATCAGGCTGATGCCTCCAGACAGGAAAAAGAGTCCAGGCAGGCGCAGTCTTCAGATTCCAGAAGCGATCTACACAGAAAGGCTCATGTATTCAGGTCCAGTGACGGGTATACCATACTCAGGGCCAAAAACAGCCGGGTGGCCGGGGACCTTCTGCGGCAGTACGCTTCATGGTTCGACTACTGGCTGCACTCCCAGGACGGACCCGGGGCGCATACAATATTGAAGCGCCGGGGCAGGGAGGAATCTGTCCCGGAAAGGACCCTGGAAGAAGCAGCTGTTCTGGCGGCTCTGGCCAGTTTTCAGAAAAATGAGGGCAGGGCCCGGATAATGTGCGCCTTAGTCAAGGATGTAAAGCCGGTTAAAGGTGCTGCGCCGGGCCGGGTCAAAGTGGACAGGGTGTATAAAAGTCTTGTGGTGGAGCCGGACCCGGACCTGGAAGCAGGGCTTAAGGTGGACAAGAGCTGAGCAGGAGGAACCTGCGTACTTTTCTGGAGCAAAAAAATGGAAGAAAGCATGCACAGGGCCTTTGACGAGCTGCAGGAAAAGGTGGACTCCCAGGCCCTGCAGGACTTCGGTCCGGAGGTGTACAGGCGCTGGAAAAACCCGGATTACATGGCCAGGATGCAGAACCATGACTGCATGGCCGCAGTGACCGGGTCCTGCGGCAACAGGGTGGAAATATACTTAGTTCTGGAGCAGGAGGTTATTGCCAGGGCAACTTTTTTCAGCGAGGGATGCGGGTCAAGCGTGGTCTGTGCTTCCATGACCTGCGAACTGGCCCGGGGCAGGACCCTGGATCAGGCCCTTGCGCTCGGGGCTGGAGACGTGATGCAGGCCCTGCCCGGGATGCCCGGGTCCAAGAAACATTACGCAGCCCTGGCAGTAAAGGCCCTGCACAGGGCCATTGAAACATGCGGATAATAGAGGCAAACGCCTTTTTAATCAGGTTCGGTGCTTTGCGGTTTTGATTAATCGCGCCACTGGCGCAATCATGTCCCGGTTTACCAGACCCTGGCTCTTAGCCAGGCATTTTCCCTGTTTCTCCCCAATCCTTCATCCCTAAATCCCTCAATTCCCCAATCCCTGAATTCCTGAATTCCTGAATCTTCGATCAGGCGCTTTTGGCCTCCTGCTGGTAAAAGAGCAGGGGGTCGATGCCCTTTTCCACCACTTCCTTGTTGATAAGGCACTCCTGTACTCCCTGCAGGGACGGCAGGTTGTACATGACGTCCATCATTATGGATTCCATGACGTTGCGAAGTCCTCTTGCTCCGGTCTTTCTTTCCAGGGCCTTGGCAGCAATGGCCCGCAGGGCGTTTTGAGTGAACTTGAGGTTGATATCGTCCAGTTCGAACATCTTCTGGTACTGCTTGACCAGGGCGTTTTTGGGCTCGGTCAGGATGCGCACCAGGTCGTCTTCTGTAAGTTCTTCCAGGGAGGACACCACGGGAATGCGGCCCACAAATTCGGGTATGAGCCCGTACTTGATCAGATCAGCCGGATGGGCCATGCTGATGAGTTCATTGGGGGTGGCCCCGAACTGGCTGCCAAGCTCTGCACCGAATCCCATGCTGCCCTTCTGAACTCTTTCCCGGACTATCTTGTCCATCCCGATAAATGCGCCCCCGGCAATGAACAGGATATTGGAAGTGTCCATGCGGATGAATTCCTGCTGGGGATGCTTGCGTCCCCCTTTGGGGGGGATATTGGCCTCGGTGCCTTCGATGATTTTTAAAAGTGCCTGCTGAACTCCTTCCCCGGAAACGTCCCTGGTAATGGATGGACTGTCTGACTTGCGGGCTATCTTGTCTATTTCATCCACGTAGATAATGCCCTTGGACGCGGCCTCCAGGTCATAGTCAGCGTTCTGCATGAGCTGAACCAGGATGTTTTCCACGTCTTCGCCTACGTATCCGGCCTCGGTGAGAGTGGTGGCGTCGGCTATGGCGAAGGGCACCTTGAGCACCCGGGCCAGGGTCTGGGCCAGCAGTGTCTTGCCAGATCCGGTAGGGCCTATAAGCAGGATGTTACTCTTGTCCAGCTCCACGTCGTCTTTTTGTTTTTTTATGTAGCGTACACGCTTGTAGTGGTTGTAAACCGCCACCGCCAGGAGCTTTTTGGTCTTTTCCTGGCCCACCACGTAGTCATCCAGGGCTTTTTTCAGTTCTGAGGGCGGCAGCAGGGTATCGCCCTCTTCAGTCTCCTCGGCATGGTCCTGGGCGATGATTTCATCGCACAGGGAAACGCATTCATTGCATATATAAACATCCGGTCCGGCAATGAGCCTGTCCACCTCGTCCTGGGTCTTGCCGCAGAAAGAACAGCCAAGGTCGGAAACGTAGGGCTTCTTTTTCTTGTTGGCCATGAGTCACCTCTGATTATTCTAATTTGCTCTCATCTTAATTTATTTGCCTGTTTTGTCAATTTCGGATCTTGATGTGAGCACGCTGTCTATCAGTCCGTAATCCTGAGCCTCCTGGGCTTCAAGGTAATAATCCCGGTCAGTGTCGTGTTCGATTTTGGCCAGGTCCACTTTGGTGTGGTGGGCCAGGATGTTGTTCAGCTTGGATTTGAGACGGATTATTTCTTTAGCCTGGATATCGATATCCGTGGCCTGACCCTTGAACCCGCCCATGGGCTGGTGAATAAGGATGCGGCTGTGAGGCAGGGCGTAGCGCATACCACTCTGGCCCGCGGCCAGAAGCAGGGCACCCATGCTTGCGGCCTGTCCCAGGCACAGGGTGGCCACCGGGGCGGAAATGTACTGCATGGTATCGTAGATGGCCAGACCTGCAGTAACCGATCCCCCAGGGGAATTGATATAAAAGTTTATCTCCCTTTCCTGGCTCTCGGATTCCAGAAAAAGGAGCTGGGCGCAGATGAGGTTGGCCACGTGGTCGTCAATGGGAGTGCCCAGAAGGATGATGCGGTCCTTCAAAAGCCTGGAGTACAGGTCATAAGCCCGCTCCCCTCTGCCGGTGCTCTCTATGACCATGGGTATGTTATAGCTCATTTGAATCTCCTTGATTAAAAATCGGGCGTACACAAAAAAACTTAAATAAGTGCAAAGATGCTGCAGATAAAGAGTCGTAAATCAGAGCCAGTTGTCAAGCCTGCATTGCAGCTTTTTGATTTTTTGCCTGCCACGCGTCCTGCCACGCGCTTCGCGTGGTTCGCGTGGTTCGCGTGGTTCGCGTGGCAGACATGACTCTTCGCTGGTTGCATCTGCGCATGGGCCAGCCTGGACTTTTCAGCGGCCGGGTTTTCATGGGTCTGCCTTTGAATATAAACTTGGCCGTGTAAACCTGCTGTCTGCGAAAACCTGCTGTATCCGCAGGGTTCTGCCCATCCACAAAACTGCCTGCAGCCTTTTTTTGCGGGAAGCAGTTCCAGGTTACTTGGAGGCAGTTTCCTGTCCGCCCTCTTCACTTTCCTGGGGAGGGATCAGGTTGACCTGGGCATTTTCGTAGATGAAGTCCATGGCCTTGTCCGCCAGGAGGCTGTCCTTGAGGGCGAACATGAGGTTGTTGTCCTGGTAGAACTTTTTTAGCTGGGCCGGATCCTGCCCACCGGACTGGGCCTGCTTCTGGATGTATGCATCCATTTCGTCCTCGCTGACGTCAAGCCCCTCGGCCCTGGCCACCGCCAGCAGGAAAAGCTGGGACTTGGCCATGTCCTCGGCCTCGGGTCTGAACTGCTCTTCCAGTTCCTCCCGGCTCTTGCCCAGGGAGTCCAGGCTCTTGCCCTTTTTTTCCATCTGGGACTGCAGATCGGAGATCTTCTGCTGGATGCGTCCCTGGACAAGGGACTCGGGCAGCTCAAACTCCACCCGGGCCTTGAGTTCGTCCAGGGCCTTTTTCTGGGCCGAGCTCTTGTGCAGCTCTTTGCGGGTGCTCTTGTAGGACTGCTCGATCACTTCTCTTAGTTTTTCCACGGAATCGAAACCGCCGGCTTTCTGGGCCAGTTCGTCGTCTACATCCGGCAGTTTCTTCTCCTTGATGCTGTGCAGGGTGACCTGCATAAGCACCGGCCTGCCGGCCAGTTCCTCGTTTAAGAAATCATCGGGAAGAGGGATCTCTCGGCTCCCGGTCTCGCCGGGTTTGAGTTCCTTGATCAGTTCTTCAAATTCGGGCAGGGCTCCGCCCTCCCCCAGGGTCATCTGAAAGTTGTCCGCCTTGACCCCTTCGATGGGCTTGCCGTTGTCAAAGGCCTCAAAGTCTATGACCACGGCCTCGTTGTCCCTGGGCGGGCGCTCTTCATCTATTACAACAAGTTCGGCCATGTTGTTGCGGATGCGGTTGATGACCTGGTCCACTTCCTCGGCATTGACCAGGACCTCTTCCTCCTCAATGGTGATACCCTTGTAGGGAGGCAGCTCAAACTCCGGGGCAACCTCGAAGCTCACGGAATAGTTGAAATCCTTTTCCCTTTCCAGAAGCCCTGCGTCCACATCTATGCGTGACAGGGGGTTGAACTTCATTTCGCTCATGATCTGGTTGATATGGACGTTTATAAGGTCAGTGGTGGCTTCGTTGTAAATCTGCTTTTTGAACCTGCCCTCTACAACCGAGGCAGGCACCTTGCCCTTGCGAAAGCCTTTGAGTTCCACGTCCCTGCTGTACATAGCTGTTGCCGCGGAAAGGGCGGCGTGCACTTCCTCGGTGGGAACCTGTATGTTGATCTTTTTTTTCACTGGGGAAATGTCTTCCACGGTGTATTCCATAATGAACTGACCTCCTTGGGATATCTTTAAAATTTCAGGCGCGGGCAACCCGGACCGGGTGTGTTATTCTATAAAAAAATTTGTCTGGTGCGAGAGGGGGGATTCGAACCCCCACGGTAAAACCGCTGGATCCTAAGTCCAGTGCGTCTGCCAGTTCCGCCACTCTCGCCTGTGATACCATGTTTGTAATAAGGTTAAACATTATATTATAGCCCAGTATCCTGCGGTAGTCAATCAAGCTTTCAGGGCGCTGAAGTGATCAGCCTGAAAACTAAGTCGCAACAGGTGATTGTCCAGACCTCCCAGATCCCGGGGGGTATAGCCCAGAACATCCTGCCAGACGTGTTCTGACTCCATGCAGAAATACATATTGGTGCCCATGCCTGCATTTTTAAGTTTCCGGGCCAGAAACCTGAACTGCTTTAGTCTAAGCGGCAGAAGAAGTCTTTTTTTGCCGTCCAGGCCGGTTATGAATTCGTTGTAGATGTAGTCGGCACCGGGGTGGTTATGCATGAGAATTTTTTCCAGTTCCGGCATGAATCTAAAGGACCCCAGGCTCATGTAGGCGATGTCCCGGGCATTTACATAGTCGAAAATGGTCTCAACGGCCAGGGCGTAACCTTTCTGCCAGCCCGGATAGTGAATGACTGGATCAAAATGCAGACAGATGCGAAAGCCCTGGCGGACACATTCCCGGGCGGCCTGCATGCGCTCCTGCAGGCCGGCTGATCCTTTTTCCTGCAAAGCAATGATTTCCGGCGTGTTGACGGACCAGGCCGGCAGCACCCGGGCCGGGTCCGAGACCCGGGACATCCAGCCAAGATCCACTATTTTGGATTTGAGTTCCAGGCAGACATTGGGATACTGTCCCAGAAAGGCCGCCAGGTCACCGGTATAGCCGGTAATGGCTTCCAGGGCCAGGGAGTCGGTGAATTCACCGGTGCCCGCCCGGAAAAGCCTGTTTTTATCTGCAAGGTGTTCCTCCAGTTCCCGGAACAGGTCCTGCTGGTTGGCCCATACCTTGAGCACCCTGTCCTGGAAGTAGGCCTGCAGGATACAGTAGCTGCAGTTCAGGGGACAGTTTTCCCCGATGTGGATGATGCGGTAGCCGCAGCACTGATACCTGCTGGTGCCGGGGCAAAAGCGCATAAAGCGGCCTTTGTAGTTTTTGAGGTAGAGTATGCGCGCTCCCGGGCCATGCTTCTGCAGCTTTTCCTGATAATTCCGGCAGACGCTCCAGGGGATACCGGGCAGGCGCGAGAGAACCCGGGCTGTTATGGGTGAGTGAATGACCTCCGGGTCCACCAGTATATGCTGCGGCGGCTCCAGGTGTGCCGGAAGGCAGGGTTCTCGGGTGTCATTCATGGGGGTATACCGGCCAGGGGCTCAGATGAGTGGAGGATGCAATGCTTTTTAACTGCCTGGAAACCTCCTGCAGTTCATCCCGGTTGTGCACCCGCACCCGCAGTTCCAGGGCGGGGCTTTCAAAATTGTCTGAATGGGTGCAGTTCCAGGCTGTACCGGCAACAAGGCTGTTTATATTTTGCCGGGCTTCGTCCATAAGCCGGAAATATTCAGGGTATGCAGCTCTGCCCAGGCTGTCCAGGATTAACCGGATTTTGTCTTTGGGGCTTAGTTCCCCGGCCAGGATTTTATCCAGGGCCAGCCTGGTGACAACTTCTTCTATGGGAAGGTTTTCAGGCTGTTGAGTCCGCCGCAACAGGTCCAGGAACTTGCGGGCATTGTTCAAAGACCAGGAAAGGTCCTGAAAAAAAGGCAACAGGGTATCCAGGTCCGAGTGGCTAATGTTGGCCAGGTCGGGGGCACAGGTCAAAAGCTGCGGGGTGTGCTGCAGTGCCCCGTCCCACTCATGTGGAAGCCTTGTCCAGGCCTGAAGCTGGCGCTCCTGCCTGGATCCCCGGGATATGCCCAGGAGAAGGTAGATTTGCTGCAGGTCTTTTCCCAGAGGGGAAAAATAGCGCATGGCCCTGACCAGCATCAGAGTATCCGGGATACGGCCCAGATTGCTGGATAAATAGATAAGCCCCTTTTCCCATGGCCCGGGATCTTCAGTCTGCAGGGCGTAAATCTTTTTGCCGAGCTTTTTCAGGCCCTGAAACCTGCTGTAACCGGCTACAAGAGTATATCCGGTGCTTGATTTCTGAACCAGAACCGGCTGAAGCTGTCCCTGGCCCTGCAGGGAATCAAAAAGGGGCTTGGTGCATTCCCCGGCCCAGAAGATGCACGGATCAACATCCAGGATCCGGTCTGGGTCCAGTGTCAAAGGGGTGTATGTGAGCATTTTTTATTTACCTGTATAAGCAGTGTAGTCATCTGCCCTGTTCTTCTGCCCGGCAGCATGCAATTTGCAGCTTGACAACTTTTGATTCATCTTTCAATAGGACAGAATATTTTCCATGCAGAGGCGGATAACTATTTAACTCCCGGGCAGGCAGATGTCCAGTAAGGACCCGGGCCCGGCAGCACCGGTCCCGCGGACACCCCGGGACAAGTCTTGCGGATAATCAAGCAAACATGGCCGCCGCCTGATACCGGGGGCGGACAACAGCACACAAAGGGGGCTAACGCATGCTGGATAAGTTGGAAAAGCAAAGGACCTATGCCCTGGTGGGTCACGGAGGAACAGGCAAGACCTCCATTGCGGAAATGATCCTGTATCAGAGCAAGGCCATCAGCAGGCTGGGCAGTATTGAAGACGGGACCACCAGCCTGGATTTCGAGCCCGAGGAAATCAAGAGGCGCGGCAGCATCCAGCCCGGATTTTTTGTTTATACCTGGGAAAAGAACAGGCACTTCCTGGTGGATACCCCGGGGGACAACAATTTCATCGGGGATATAAGCTATCTTTTAAAGGCAGTGGATGGAGTTGTTTTTGTGGTGGATGCCGTGGACGGAGCAAAGCCCCTGACCAAAAAACTGTGGACCGAGGTCCAGGATGCCGGGCTGCCCGCCCTGGTCATGGTGAACAAGATGGACCGGGAGAGAGCTGATTTCAGGATGGCTTACGACAGCTTAGTCAATCTCCTGGGGATCAAGCCGGTGGTTCTGTATATGCCCATTGGAGCGGAAGCAGATTTTAAGGGGCTTGTGGATGTGCTGGAGGAAAAGGCGTACTACTTTGATCAGGAAGGCAGGCTGACCCCGGGGGACATTCCGGAGGATATGCAGGAATCCGTGGCCGAGATGCGTGAGCTGGCCATGGAGAATATCGCCGAGAGCGACGAAGAGCTCATGGAAAAATACCTGGAGGAGGGCAGCCTGGAGATGCAGGAGCTTTACAGCGGCCTGCGCAAGGGTGTGCTTTCCGGGGAAGTGGTACCGGTATGTTCCGGGGCGGCCCTGGAAAACAAGGGCGGGGCCAAGCTCTTGCAGGCGGTTCAAAGCCTGCTTCCCTCTCCCCTGGAACACCCGGACTGGGAGGGAGAAGACGGCAGGCAAAGAAGGTCTCATCCAGAAGAAGAACCTGCAGCCTTTGTCTTCAAGACCATAACCGACCCCTTTTCCGGACATCTAAGTGTAATGCGGGTGCTCTCCGGCACCATATCCTCGGATATGATCCTGGCCAATCCCGTCAGGGACGAGAAGGAAAAGCTGGGCCAGCTTCTGTTGCTGGAAGGCAAAAAGCAGACACAGTTCAAGGAAGCGGCCGGACCGGGCAGTATAGTGGCCGCAGCCAAACTCAAGAGCACTGTCACCGGGGATACCCTTTGCAGTGAAAAGGATCCCTTTGTGCTTAAAAAGCCCCAGCTGTCGCCGTGCATTCTTTCCTACGCCCTGGCAGCCCAGGAAAAGGGGGAGGAGGACAAGGTGTTTGCCGCGGTGCACAAACTCCTGGATGAGGATATAAACCTGCAGCTCACCCGCAACGAGGAAACCAAGGACATGCTTCTGTCCGGCATGGGCCAGCTGCATATTGAAATGGCCGTGGAAAAGGCCAGGCGGCGCTACAAGGCCGCGGTGGTGCTCAAGACCCCCAAAATTCCCTACCGGGAGACCATCAAGGGCAAGACCGAGGTCCAGGGCCGCTACAAGAAGCAGACCGGCGGCCGGGGTCAGTTCGGGGACTGCTGGATCAGGCTTGAGCCCCTGCAGAGAGGGGAAGGCTACGAGTTTGTGGATGCCATAGTGGGCGGGGTTATCCCCAGGACATATATCCCCGCGGTGGACAAGGGCATCCAGGAGGCCGCAGCCAGGGGAGTGCTGGCAGGCTACCCGGTGGTGGACTTCAAGGTCACCCTTTATGACGGTTCATATCACAGTGTGGATTCATCGGAGATGGCCTTCAAGATCGCCGGGTCCATGGCCTTTAAAAAGGCGGTGGAGAAATGCAGCCCGGTGCTTCTGGAACCAATCATGCTGGCCACTGTGTTTGTACCTGACGAGTATATGGGCGACGTCATCGGGGATTTGTCCAGCAAACGCGGCCGGGTGCTGGGCTCGGAGTCGGACAAGGGCATAACCTCGGTGCGGGCCCACGTGCCCATGGCCGAGATGCTGCAGTACGCCCAGGATCTGCGCTCCATGACCGGAGGTCAGGGGACATTCACCATGGAGTTTGCCCATTACGAGGAATGCCCGGGTCCCATAGCGGAAAAGGTCATTGCCGAAAACAGCGCCCAGGAAGCATGAGACTCAGAAGTCAGAGGGCCGCGCTGACCACGCTGTGAAGCGTGGCAGGAAATGGTTGCAGGCAGAAAAATCAAGGAGATATGATGTTCAGCAACTGAAGATACAGTAAACCCGGAGTTACAGTTTTTATCTGCAAAAGCCCCCGGTTTTTCTTTGCTCTGAAGGCAGGGTCACTGCCCGGCTTTCAGCCTGCAAAGAAAGTCCGGGGGCTTTTTTACGTTGTCACGAACTTGTTTTTTTTTTATAAATAAGATACATTTTTTTGTTAATTTGAAGTTATTCCAAGGCCCGGGAAGCCTGCAGGGCCATGATGAAATCTGGTTTATTTGGAGTGTAAATGTCTGAAAAGGATGATTATGTTACCCTGACCCCCCTGGGAGGCCTGGGTGAGATCGGACAAAACTGCATGGTCCTGGAGACGCCCGGGACCATGGTTCTCATTGATTGCGGGCTCATGTTCCCGGATGATTTCCTGCTGGGTGTGGACGTGGTCATACCCCGCTTCGATTATGTACTCAAAAACAGGGAAAAACTTAAAGCCATTATCCTCACCCACGGCCATGAGGACCATATAGGTGCTTTGCCCTGGCTTCTGCCCTATGTGGACGCCCCTGTATACGGTTCGCGCTTTACCCTGAAGCTGGTGGAAAATAAGCTCAGGGAGTTCAACCTCCTGGAATACACCCGCCTGGAGGTGATGGACCACAAGACCCCCCTGCAGGTCGATGACCTGACCTTCAATTTTTTTCAGGTCTGTCATTCAATTATTGAGGGCTTCGGCATCGGCATTGAGACCCCGGTGGGCAGAATTGTGCATACAGGGGATTTCAAGCTGGACCCGGAGCCCCTTGACGGACACTTTACCGACCTGGAGGCATTTGCCGGTTTTTCCCGGGAGGGTGTGCTTCTGATGCTTTCCGATTCCACCAACGTGGAACGGGAGGGTTACGCCCTTACCGAGAGGGAGATCAAGGACTCCCTGGGCAAAGTGTTTGCCGAGGCCCGGGGCAGGATACTGGTTACCCTTTTTTCCAGTCATATTCAGAGGATGCAGGAGATATTCGACCTGGCCATGGAGCATGGGCGCAAGGTGGCTGTGAGCGGTAAAAGCCTGGCTTCCAACATAGAAATGGCTATGGAAGAGGGCTTCATGCGGGTCGGCTCCGGAACATACTGCACCCTGGATGAAATCTCAGGAGTGGAAGACTCGCGAACGGTGCTGCTTCTTACAGGGTCCCAGGGAGAGCCCCTTTCCGCCCTGACCCGGCTGGCCCTGGGGGAACACCGTCAGCTCAAGGTCAAGCCCGGGGACACGGTGCTCATGTCTTCCAGGATAATTCCCGGCAATACCAAGGCCATCGCCAGGGTCATAAACAATCTCTACCGGCTGGGCGCGGAAGTGTTCTATGAAAAGGTACGGGCCATTCACGCCTCGGGGCATGCCCACAAGGAAGAGCTCAAGACCATGCTCAAAACAGTCAATCCCAGGTTTTTTATACCGGTGCACGGAGAGTACCGGCACCTGTTCAAGCATGCCGCTCTGGCCAGGGAATGCGGGGTGGCTCCCGAAAGAAGCCTTATCGTTGAAAACGGCCAGCCGGTGACCTTTTTTCAGGACAGTATCCGCCTGGAAGACAGAATTCCCTCGGATTCCACCCTTGTGGACGGCAAGGGAGTGGGCGATGTGGGGCATACCGTACTCAAGGAGAGGCATATCCTGGGGGGTGAAGGCCTGGTGATCGTGGTCATGGTCATAAGCGAAAGCACCGGGGAACTGGTCATGGGCCCCAGAATCCTCTCCAGGGGCTTTATTTTTGAACAGCAGTACGACCATATACTGGAAGACGCCAAGTGCCTGCTCCTGGATGTCTTTGAAAATGTTCCTCCGGGAGAAAGCAGGAAGCTGGAAGAAAAGATCCGTTCCACCCTGCGCAAGTTTTTCCGCAAGATCCTGGGACGTGATCCCATAGTGGTACCCCTGGCCATCAAGGTTTAGCCGGGGTTCATTTCAGGGCTGATCAAGGACCTTTATACCTGCGGAAAAATTTTTCCAGGCAGTCCAGGTAGCTCTCCCGGCTCTGTTTGTACCCTGAGTTGTGGTCCCCCTGGATTTCCAGAAAATACCTGGGTTCCCGAGCCTCGGAGTACAGGGCCCGGCCGTGCCTGTAGGGAACGATCTCGTCCTGGGGGCTGTGGATGACCAGCACCGGGGCGGAAAAGTCCTGCAGCTTGGAGCGGGTGTCGTAGCTGTACCTGGCCAGAAGTTTTACCGGAAGAAAAGGCATGAGGTCCCGTCCCAGTTCCGGGATACTCTGAAAGGTGGATTCCAGGATTACTCCGGCGGGCTTCTGGTGTACAGTTAGTTCCGCTGCCACAGCACCTCCCAGGGAGCGGCCCATGATAAAGATTTCACCCGGGTCGTAGCCTTTTTCCCGCGTAAGATGATTCCAGGCGGCCTGGACATCAGTGTAGGTGCCTTCTTCGTCCGGAGAGCCGCTGCTTTTACCGAAGCCCCGGTAGTCGAAGATAAAAACGGACATGTCCAGGGAATGCAGAAAATCCAGGGTGGTCAAACGGTGGGAAATGTTCCCGGCATTGCCGTGACAAAAGAGCACCACCCCCTTTTCTTCTTTTGCCGGGACAAACCAGCCGTGAACAAGGACATCGTCCGGGGTGTCCAGGTAGACTTCCTGATAGTCAAGGCCGATATCCCCCGGGCTTGCGACCAGTTCCTGGTGGGGGACATAGACCATGCGAGACTGAAATATATAGGCGTATCCCAGAAATATCAGGTAAATAACCGCGGCTACACCGAGGGCTGTACCAAAAAATTTGAGCATAAATCCACCTTTGATGAAGTGATCTTTTAAAACCATTTCCCAAGCAGACGTCTCAAGGGACCGGCCCCCGCCGGAAGGCGGGCTGCTTTCAGGTCCATATACGAATGGTCCGGCGTCTGCCACGGCTGTTCATTAATATCCCCGGCCAGGCTGATCAAGCGCTGGATGCGGTCCTCGGTGCGGGGATGGGTCAAAAGAAAGGACGGCAGGCCAGACTTTTGTCCGGGCCACATAAACCGGTCCAGCCAGGACCGGGTGGTGTACTCAAGCTTGGCCAGGGCCCGGGCCAGGCCCATGGGATCATTGGTAAGCATGGCCGCGTCCATGTCGGCATCGAATTCCCTGGTCCTGGACAGGGAAAGCTGCATGATGGTGCTCAGGGTGGGGGCAAAGATGAGCAGGAAGATTATCCACCAGGATATGTGATAATCCTGCGTAAGGATCAGGGGAAGGTTCAAGAGAAGCAGAAACTGCCCCGTGAGAGAAAGCAGCCCCGTGACCCTGTTGGCGGCTTCAGCCAGGTTCATGATCCATATATCGTTGTTGCGGACATGGCTGATCTCATGGGCCATAACTCCCAGGATTTCCCTGTAGCTGAGGCTTCTGAGCATGCCGTCGGTGAGGGCTATGGCTGCATTTTTCTTCTGGCCCACGGAAAAAGCATTCACCACCGGGCTGGGAATATAAAAAAGCGCCGGCTGAAAAGACAGTCCGGCCCTGGAGGACAGTTCCCGGGTCATGGTGTGCAGCCTGGGAGCGTGACTGTAGTCAAGCAGGCGTGCATTGTGCATTTTCAGTACTGCCTGCGGTGAGATGCGCGAAGTGATTATGACCACGGCGGTCCCGATGATAAAGGCCCAGACAATCCCAGGCCTGCCGGCTATAAGCCAGCCCAGCAGGCACAGGATAACCGCCATGCCGGTCAGGATGAGCACGGAATGCAGCAGATTTAACCATTTGTGGCTTGTGTAGGTGTTGATGTTCATTTACCCTGCCTTTGTAATTAACCTTAAAAAACAAACCATGCGAGTGGATTCATGAAGATAATGCCCATGCCCCAGGATTTGCCTGAACCGGTGCTGACCCCCAACGCCAAGACCGTACTGTCCAAGAGGTACCTGCGCAAGGGCGATGACGGACAGCCCCTGGAGGATTTCAAAACCATGTTCTGGCGAGTAGCCGCCAGCGTGGCCGGTGAGGAGGATAAATACCAGGAATCGTCTTACAACAGCCTGGACCTGGGCCGCAGTTTCTATCAATTACTGGTGGAAGGCAAGTTTTTACCCAATTCCCCCACCCTTATGAATGCCGGGACCGATCTGGGACAGCTGGCGGCCTGTTTTGTCCTGCCGGTGGGCGATTCCATGGACGAGATTTTCGACAGCATCAAGAACGCCGCCCTGATCCACAAGTCCGGGGGCGGAACCGGATTTTCCTTTTCCCGACTGCGGCCCAAGGACAGCCGGGTGGGTTCCACTGGGGGAATCGCCTCGGGGCCTTTGTCCTTTTTAAAGATTTTTAATACAGCCACGGAGCAGGTCAAGCAGGGCGGGACCCGGCGCGGGGCCAACATGGGTATTCTGCGGGTGGATCATCCGGATATCATGGATTTTATCCGGGCCAAGGAGCGCGACGGAGAGCTGAACAACTTCAACCTCTCAGTGGCCCTGACCGAAAAATTCATGCAGTCCGTGGAGTCCGGAAGCGATTATCCCCTGACAGCACCGCAGAACAACCAGGAAACAGAAAGGCTCAATGCCAGGGAGGTCTTTTCCCTGCTGGTGCACAAGGCCTGGGAGTCAGGCGATCCCGGAATAATTTTTCTGGACCGCATCAACAAAGACAATCCCACGCCGGGACTGGGGGAAATGGAAAGCACCAATCCCTGCGGGGAACAGCCCCTTCTTCCTTACGAAGCCTGCAACCTGGGCTCCATAAACCTGGACAGGTTCTACTCCCCCACGGCCGAGGACGGCATCGACTGGGAGGGACTGCGAGAAGCCGTTCACCTGAGCGTGCGCTTTCTGGACAATGTAATAGACCTGTCCAGGTATCCGCTGGAGCGCATTACAGAGATGGTGCACAAGACAAGGAAGATCGGCCTGGGAGTAATGGGATTTGCAGATCTTTTGTTTCAGCTCAGGGTGGCTTACGACAGTCACCGGGGGCTGCAGCTCGGGGAGAAAATAATGGAGTTCGTGCAGCGCGAATCCAGGTCCGCCTCCAGGATACTGGCCCAGGAAAGGGGGCCTTTTCCGGAATACGAACATTCCATTTACGCCAGGCAGAACCTGGGACCATACCGCAATGCCACCACTACCACCATAGCACCCACAGGCACCCTGTCCATCATTGCCGGATGTTCATCGGGCATCGAGCCCATTTTCGCCCTTAGCTTCACCCGCCAGGTGCTGGACGGGGAACGTCTCCTGGAAGTTAATCCGCACCTGGAAGAGGCCCTTAAAAATACCAGGAGCTACAGCGACAAGCTTATGGAGGATGTGGCCAAAAAGGGCAGCATCAAGCAGATGGAGCACCTGGACCAGGACCTAAGAGATGTTTTTGTAACCGCCATGGACGTGCCCGCCCAGTACCACCTGAAAATGCAGGCTGCTTTTCAGAAGTATACGGACAATGCTGTATCCAAGACGGTCAACCTGCCCTTTGATGCCACCCAGGAAGATGTATGGCAGATTTACTGGATGGCTTACGAAATGGGCTGCAAAGGGGTGACGGTCTACCGTGACGGATGCCGGGCGGAGCAGGTTCTGAGCACCCAGGACGGGGAAAAGGCCAGACAGGACCGGGCCTCGGGCAAGAAAAGCATAAGGGAAAGGCCGGAGGTGGTGTACGGGTTCACCCAGAAGGTCAAGACAGGCCTGGGCGAGCTTTATCTGACGGTCAACGAGGTGGATGGCAAGCCTTTTGAGGTCTTTGCCACCATAGGGCGCTCGGGGCGTTCCATTACGGCCAAGGCCGAGGCCATCGGCCGGCTGGTTTCCCTGGCCCTGCGCTCTGGAATAGACGTGGTGGATGTGGTCAAGCAGATCAAGGGGATAGGGGGAGAGCACCCGGTTTTTCAGAAGAAGGGGCTTTTGCTGTCCATCCCGGACGCGGTGGGCTGGGTTTTGGAGAACCGGTACCTGCAGGGCCACAGTTTTAAATCGGACATAAACGGACTTAACAAGCCCAGTTGCCCGGAATGCGCTGCAGAGCTTCTTTTTCAGGAAGGCTGCTTTGTATGCCAGGCATGCGGCTATACCAAGTGCGGGTAATGATACAGGTAAAACATCTGTCCCACTCCTTCGGCCGCTATTGGGCCCTGAAGAACATCAGCTTCTCCCTGGACAAGGGCGATTTTCTGTTTCTAACCGGGCCTTCGGGGGCGGGCAAGACAACGCTCATGCGGCTCCTGCACGGCAGTCTGCCGGTGCAAAGGGGCATGGCTTCCATAGCCGGTTTTGACCTCAAGTCCCTGCCGGAAAAAAGGCTGTACCAGCTGAGGAGGCAAGTGGCCATTGTCTTTCAGGACTTCAAGATCCTGCCCGACGAAACTGTCTGGGACAACGTGGCCCTGCCCCTGCAGGTCCGGGGCATGGTGCCGGGTCAGGTGCACAAAAGGGTGCGCGCTGTGCTCAGAAGCCTGCGCCTGGACAACAAGTCCTGGTGCCTGTGCCGGGAGATATCCGGGGGAGAGCAGCAGCGGGTTGCGGTGGCCAGGGCCGTGGTCATAAACCCCAAGGTCCTTCTGGCGGACGAGCCCACGGGAAACCTGGACAAAAAACTGTCCATGCAGCTTGTGGAGGTCTTCAGGCAGTTTCACCTGCATGGTACGACCGTGGTTCTGGCCACCCACAACGAGGAACTCATCAACTCCCTGCCCGGGGCCAAGATACTCTGCCTGCGCGAAGGTGCTGAAGCCGGCTGCAACTGGGAGTCCGCGGAGGATTAGACATGCGCGTTTTAGCCAGGCTTTTTATGCAGGGGCTGGCCAATCTGGGCCGAAACAGGTGGGCGCAGTTCTTCACTTTGAGTACTGTCGCCTTTACCTCGTTTATGGCCGGGATTTTTCTGCTGGCCCTCTACAACGTGCATCTGACGGCCCAGAGTACGCAGGAGGATATACAGTTTCAGGTCTACTGGGATTCAGGTCATCCCCAGCAGGAAGTTCAGGAGCAGTGGGAGGAGATAAAGTCCTGGGATATAGGCGGAATCAACACCTTTACCCCGGACGAGGCGCTGAAGTCCCTGGCTGAATCCATTTCCGGGGACATGGATGTCAGCTACCTGTCCCGGGAAAACCCTCTGCCGGCAACAGCCCTGGTGGAATTTTCCCTGGAAGGGGAAAACAGCCGGGACCGGGCTCAAAAGATGCGCAGCAGGCTTATGGACCTGCCCGGGGTGGAGAGGGTCAGCTACAACCCGGTTCAACTGGACCTGGCCAGGACCTGGGTGCGGGTCAGTTCCGGCATATTCTGGCCCCTTATAGGGCTTATGCTGCTCATTACCGGGCTGGTGGTGGCCAACACCCTGAAGCTGAACCAGATGCAGCGCAGGGAGGAAGTGGACATTCTGGCCCTGGTAGGAGCCAGCGGCAGGTATATTCAGTTTCCCCTGCTGGTGAGCGGGGCATTGCAGGGTTTTCTGGGAGGGGTTATTTCTCTGGGGTTGCTCAAGCTCCTGCATCTGACCCTGGAAGATGTGCTTTATTTTCCACCGCTTTGGATCAGGATCGAATTTCTGCCCCTGCCTTATGCCCTGGCTATTCCGGGGGTCCTGACCCTGGTGGGCATTCTGAGCAGCTTCCTGGCGGTGAGGGGAAGGCTCAGATAAGTATGCAGGATTTATCCCAGGTGCTGAACCTGAAGCTGGCCGGGCACAGGCTGAAACTAAAAAGGCAGGCCGACCTGGAAACCCTGTGGTCCGGCTTGGAAGAGCCGTCCAGGGACATGGACCAGGAAAGAATCCCCTACTGGGCCGAGGTATGGCCCTCCAGTGTACTTCTGGCCGAACACCTGGACCGCAGCCGGGAACTTATCCGGGGAAGACTCTGCCTGGAAGCGGGGTGCGGCCTGGGAGCCACGTCAATACTGGCCTCAAGGCTGGGAGCCAGAGTGGTGGCCGTGGATATGGAGCCCGATGCCCTGGTTTTTGCCAGGCAAAGCGCAAAGGCCAACAACACCCCGGATGTACTCTGGGCGGGCATTGACTGGAAGCGAGGCGGACTTAAGAAAAACCTGTTCGAGTTTATCTGGGCTGCTGACGTCTTGTACGAGACCGGCTTCGCCCTGCCCCTGGCGGGGTTTTTCCGGAACTGTCTCGCTCCGGGGGGCCGCATCTGGATAGCGGACCAGAACAGAAATGTGTCCGCAGATACCTGGGCCAGGCTTTTAAGCCAGGGTTTCAAAGCAAAAGAGATTGAAGAGCGAAGGGTAAGCTGGTTCGGTCAAAAGGCCAGCGTAAGGCTGGTGGAGCTTGTGCGGCGGTAAGGCAGCAGCATGAGAAAAACAAAAATGAGCAAGAATTTCAGATTGATAGCACAAAATAGACTGTAAATAGTTACAAGACGTTATAAGCAAGGGAGCAGAAAATGGGAGAAACCATACGTTTCGGAGTATCCCTGGACCTGGATCTTTTGTCCAGGTTTGATCAGCTGTGCTCGGATAAAAGCTACCAGACCAGGTCCGAGGCCATCCGGGACCTCATCCGAAATGCCCTGGTGCAGCAGCAGTGGGAGGAGGAGTCCCAGGAGAATGTGGGCGTTCTTTCCCTGGTCTATGACCACCACCAGAGCGATCTTGTCCAGAAACTGACCCGGATTCAGCACGATGCCCTGGACCTGGTGATAACCTCGCTGCACGTGCACCTGGATCATGACAACTGCCTGGAGGTGCTGATTCTGCGGGGGCCGGGCCGGGATATCCGGCAAACGGCCCAGAAGCTCTCCTCCACCAAGGGAGTCAAGCACGGCAACCTCAACATGGCCACTACAGGCAAGGATTTGCTCTAATGCAGGATGTTCAGAGCGGTATGCCGGAGTTCCCCCTGCCTATAGACAGGGTTGGCGTCAAGAACCTAAAGCTGCCCCTGCTTGTCCAGGACCGCCTGCACGGGCAGCAGCACACAGTGGCGGATGTGGACCTTTGCGTGGATCTGCCAGGAGAGTTCAAGGGCACTCATATGAGCCGTTTCCTGGAATCCCTGAGCCACTGGTCCAAGGTTCTGACCTATGAGAGCATCAAGGAGCTCCTGGCGGAGATCATTCATCGACTGGAAGCCCAGAAGGCCCTTCTCCGCTTTGATTTTCCCTATTTTTATTCCCGCAGGACCCCGGTAAGCGGGCATGAATTTTTGATGGATTATAAATCCTTTCTGGCCGGAGAGTTTTCCATGGGGGAGATCAGGATGACCCAGGGCGTGGAAGTGCCGGTAATGACGGTCTGTCCCTGTTCCCTGGCCATCAGCAAGCAGGGGGCCCACAGCCAGAGGGCCTACGTGAAGATCAAGTGCGGCTACAAGGGGCTCCTTTGGCTGGAAGAACTCATCGACACAGGCATGAGTGCCGGATCTTCACCGGTTTATCCTCTGCTCAAGCGAGAGGATGAAAAGTATGTAACTGATGAGGCCTTTGCCAATCCGACTTTTGTGGAGGACGTGGTGCGGTGTGTGGCTTTCAGCCTGAGCAGACATCCCCGGATCATCTGGTATGAAGTGGAGGTGGAAAGCTTTGAATCCATCCACAATCACAGCGCCTATGCCACCATTACCGGCAGAGGAAAGCATTAAAGTCCAGGGTTTGATTTTATCACCTGATACGTGTATTGAAAAATCCGGTTTCTAAAGAAAATTAAATCAGGAGCATATATGGCCAAGAAAACCCAATCTGCCGAAGATGTGCGCAAGGAGGCCCTGCAGACAGCCATTACCACCATAGAGCGCAAGTATGGACAGGGCTCGGTCATGCGTCTCTCTGACGAGGCGCATCAGGCCATCCCGTCCATTCCCACCGGCTCCATAGGGCTGGATCTGGCTCTGGGCATCGGAGGCATTCCCCGGGGCCGGGTTTCGGAAATCTACGGGCCTGAATCTTCGGGCAAGACCACCCTGGCCCTGCATGTAATTGCCGAGGCACAGAAAAAGGGAGGGGCAGCGGCATTTATAGACGCCGAGCACGCCCTGGATGTAAACTATGCCAAACGCCTCGGGGTAAAGACCGAGGAACTGCTGGTTTCCCAGCCGGACTACGGGGAGCAGGCCCTGGAGATCGCCGACCTGCTGGTGCGCTCCGGGGGGTTGGACGTGATTGTTGTTGACTCTGTGGCCGCTCTTATTCCCCAGGCCGAGCTGGAGGGCAGTATGGGCGAAAGCCAGGTGGGCGGGCAGGCCAGGCTCATGTCCCACGCCATGCGCAAGCTCACCGGGACGATTCACCGCTCCAAAACCTCTCTTGTTTTCATCAACCAGATCCGCATGAAAATCGGTTCCATGGGGTACGGCAGTCCCGAAACCACCAGCGGGGGCAATGCCCTCAAGTTTTACGCCTCGGTGCGCCTGGACATCCGCAAGATCCAGACCTTGAAGGACAAGGATGAAGTAGTGGGTAACCGGGTCAAGGTGAAAACCGTCAAGAACAAGGTGGCCCCGCCCTTCCGGGAGACCCAGTTCGACATCCTTTACGGCCAGGGCATCTCCAGGGCAGGGGAGCTTCTGGACATGGGAGTGGAGCACGGGGTGGTGGACAAAAGCGGGGCCTGGTTCGCCTTCGGCTCCGAGAGGCTTGGCCAGGGCCGGGAGAACGTGCGGTCTTTTCTGCAGGATAATGATGAGATCCGCATGAATATTGAAAACCAGCTTTTGACCCAACTGGGCGTTGTGCAGCCGGAAGAGGAAGCCCAGCAGGGACAGAGCGATTCCCAGGACAGGAGTTGACTGGTGCTAAGTGCAGCAGAGATCAGGGAAAAATTTCTAAATTTTTTCCAGGAAAACGATCATACTGTGGTCCCCAGTTCTTCGCTTATACCAGCGGACGATCCCAGCCTGCTTTTTACCAATGCCGGCATGGTGCAGTTCAAAAAGGTTTTTCTGGGCCAGGAGAAAAGGGACTATACCCGGGCTGTAACCTCCCAGAAATGCCTCAGGGTGGGGGGAAAGCACAACGACCTGGAAAACGTGGGACGAACCAGGAGGCATCACACCTTTTTCGAGATGCTGGGCAACTTTTCCTTTGGTGACTATTTCAAGGAGAGAGCCATAGATCTGGCCTGGACCTTTCTGACCCGGGAGCTGGGACTGGAGAGGGACAAGCTTTTTATTACCATATTTGCAGACGATGACGACGCCCACGGTCTGTGGCAGGAAGTGGCCGGGGTTTCCCCGGACAGGATTCACCGTCTGGGGGAAAAGGACAACTTCTGGTCCATGGGGGATACAGGTCCCTGCGGGCCGTGTTCGGAGGTGCTCTATGACCAGGGAGAAGGCATGTCCTGCGGACCTGACTGCGCCATCGGGGTCTGCGACTGCGACCGCTACCTGGAGATCTGGAACCTGGTGTTCATGCAGTACGACCGGGACCAGGAAGGCAACTTAAATCCTCTGCCCCGGCCCAGCATAGACACGGGCATGGGCCTGGAGCGCATCAGCGCGGTCTGCCAGGGGGTATATTCCAATTACGACACCGATCTTTTAAAAAGCCTCATAAAGGATACAGCCCGCAAGTCCGGCAAGGAATACGGCCGGGACCGGGATGACGACGTGGCCCTGGCCGTAATCGCCGATCACGCCCGGTCCTCGGCCTTTATGATCGCCGACGGGATACTGCCCTCCAACGAGGGACGCGGCTACATCCTGCGCCGGCTTATCCGCAGGGCGTTTCGCTTCGGCAGGCACTTGGGGCTGGCTGAACCTTTCCTGCATCAGACAGTGCAGGTGGTGGTTCAGGATATGTCCATGGCCTACCCGGAGCTGGAAAAAAGCCGGGATTTCATGGTCCGGGTCATCCGGCAGGAGGAGGAAAGGTTTTCCGAGACCCTGGAGAAAGGCCTGGTTCTCCTGGAAGAAGAACTAAAGAAGCTGGAATCCCTGCAGGTGAACACCGTGCCCGGGGAAACGGCCTTTAAGCTTTACGATACTTATGGATTTCCCCTGGATATAGTAAACGATATCGCTGAGAAACGCGGCTTCAGTGTGGACGAAGCCGGCTTCCAGGAGTGCATGCAGGATCAGCGGCAGAGGGCCAGGGCCGCCTGGAAAGGATCCGGGGACGCCGGGCTGGGAGAGGTCTTGAGCAGTCTGGAGGGGGAGTTGCCGCAAACCAGTTTCGTGGGCTACGACCGCCTCCAGGAGCAGGGGGAGGTCGTTCTTCTGGTGGACCAGGAAGGCCGCAGCAGGGAGGCTCTAAGCCAGGGGGAAAAGGGCTGGCTGGTGGCCTCCAGGACACCTTTTTATGCCGAATCCGGCGGTCAGGTGGGAGACCGGGGGCGTATTCAGGGGGCCCGGGGTCAGGCCATGGTCCGGGACACTCAGGACCAGGCCGCAGGTGTTGTGGCCCACCAGGTGGAGATAAGCCGGGGAGAGGTGCACAAAGGCGATGTGGTGGATCTGACTGTTGACGAAGGACGCCGGGTGGCCACGGCCAGGAATCATACCGCTACGCATCTGCTGCACCTGGCCCTGCGCCGGGTTCTGGGCGAGCACGTGCACCAGGCCGGATCCCTGGTGGATGAAAAAAGGCTCAGGTTCGACTTTACCCATATCCAGGCCCTGACTGCGGAAGAGATGGAGCGCATCGAAGAAGAGGTCAATGCCGCCATTTTATCCGATTACCAGGTGCAGGTAAGGGTAATGGACTATTCCCAGGCGGTGCAGGAGGGGGCCATCGCCCTGTTCGGCGAAAAATACACGGACAAGGTCCGGGTGGTTTCGGTGGGCAATATATCCATGGAGCTCTGCGGGGGCACGCACCTGGATTCCACGGCCCAGGCCGGGACTTTCTGCCTGGTGAGCGAGTCAGCAGTGGGTTCGGGGATGCGCAGGATTGAAGCCCTTACCGGCTGGGATGCCCTGAACTACTGGAGGGGCATGCGCAAAAGCGTCACTTCCCTGCAGGAGACCCTGAAGGTCGCCCCGGATCAGCTTGTGGACAAGGTCCAGGCCCTGCAGGAGCAGATGCGCGAGCTGGCCAGGGAAAACAAGGCCCTGTCCCAGAAGATTTCAGCTGAGCAGGGCAGGGATATCGCCTCGGAAAAGAAGATGGTGGGCCGTGTGCCGCTTGTTGCCCGCAAGGTGGATGTGGGCGACGTGGAAGGACTCAGGAGCCTTATGGATGATATCCGGTCCAAGCTGGATACCGGTGTGGCCATGCTGGGCACCAGGAACAAGGGCAAGCCCACGCTTCTTCTGTACGTGAGTAAAGACCTGCACGAGAACTTTACCGCCCCGGAGCTGATCAAGGAAGTGGCCAAGGAGATCAAGGGCGGAGGTGGCGGACGTCCGGATCTGGCCCAGGCCGGAGGCTCCGATGCCCAGGGCCTGGACAGGGCCATAGAGCGCCTGGAGGAAATACTGGCTGAGCGCATGATGTAACTGTGGGCAGGAATCAGAGATCAGAGGGCAGGAAGTTAATCTCTGCTCTTGCTGTGGTAATGGGCAAAAGAAGAATGCAGTTGCATCGGCGTACAGGGTGGAATGAGCATCAGGCATAGGCCTGCAGCATGGGCGGCCGGGGCGGAGCAAGATCCATGTTTTTCTGCTTCTGGTAGGCCCTGGAAGCGGTACCCGGATCCGAAGTGCCGGGGTTGAAGGCCTGGGGATCGTTTGAGGATAGCCTGTGTACGTCTCCTGCTTCATGCATGGCGTGTACAAACTTCTGCTCCGGGGCAAGTCCTTGGGGGGGCTTTGGCAGTTCAATTTTTTCACTTGTGTATTCAAGGGAAATGTTTTTCCACTTGAAGCCCATGGACTTCTGGGTACTTTTTACCCTGGTCATACCCTCGGTTTTTTCCGCAGGACAGGTCTTTTTGTCCACCAGGGAGTAGAAAGAGGCCGGAGGACCGGCAGCAGATGTTATTTGAGTCATAAAGCCTGCTCAAAAAATTATGCAGGGGCAGGGTTAAATACCCCTGATTTCATATATCAATTATTTTATAACTATTTATCTGTTTCAGGCAAGATTTTTTTTGCCTGAAAAAACGGACGGATTTTATGGGAAAAATAATCCAGAAGAGAGTTTTGATCCCCAAAAGAGTTACAGAGATGACCATAAAAGCACCGGTGATTGCCTCCAAGGCCAGGCCGGGCAATTTCGTGGTGCTGCGGCTGAGCATGAAAGGAGAACGTATTCCCCTGACCATTGCCGATGCAGACCCGGAAAAAGGACATATTGTCATCGTATATCTGATAATGGGCAAGACCACGGCCCTTCTGGATACCATGAAAGAGGGGGATGTGATCCTGGATCTGTGCGGCCCACTGGGCCGGCCCACCAGCATTAAAAAACAGGGTACAGTGGCCTGTGTGGGTGGCGGAACCGGAATCGCCGCCCTGCACCATATAGCCAAGGGCAATTTTCAGGCGGGAAACAAGGTTGTCTCAGTTATTGGAGCCAGGAGCAAGGATCTTTTGCTTTTCAAGCCGGAGCTGGAAAAGATCTCCCACGAGGTCCTGGTGTCCACCGATGACGGCAGCATGGGGTACAAGGGCGTGGTCACCGAGGTGTTAGAAGAGTACCTGGACCGGGACCCGGATGTAAAAGAGGTCATCGGTGTGGGGCCGGTGCCCATGATGCGCTCAGTGGCCAGGGTAGCCCAGCCTTACGGCATAAGGACCCTGGTGAGTCTTAATTCCATTATGGTTGATGGAATCGGCATGTGCGGCTCCTGCCGGGTGAACGTGGGCGGGGAGATACGCTTTGCCTGCGTGGAAGGCCCGGAATTCGAAGCTTCCCAGGTGGATTTCGATGAACTCATGATGCGACTGCAGGCCTTCAAGTCCCAGGAAAAAGAATCCATGGAACTGTTCGAGAAAAAAGAGCTGTCGTGATTATGCAGAAAAAAGCCAAGACCAAGACCAAGATCAGTCCCAGGGTTTCCATGCCCATGCTGGACGCTGTGGAAAGGGGCAGGATGTTTTCCGAGGTGGCCCTGGGCTACACCCTGGAACAGGCCGTTTCCGAGGCAAAGCGCTGCCTGCAGTGCAAAAAGCCCACCTGCATCAAAGGCTGTCCCGTGGACGTGGACTGTAAAAGCTTTATCCGCATGGTGGCCGACAAAGATCTGGCAGGGGCCTTTGCCAGAATCAAGGAAACCAACAGCCTGCCGGCCATCTGCGGCCGGGTCTGCCCCCAGGAGAACCAGTGCGAAAAGACCTGCAAGCTCAGGCCCACTGGACAGCCCATAGCCATAGGACGTCTGGAGAGATTCGTGGCGGACAACTACTATGCCCATACCTCGTGCGAGGAAGAGACCGGCGCTGATTCCTGTGTTCCCATTGATGAGAGCCTGAAAGTTGCAGCCATTGGTTCCGGGCCCAGCAGTCTGACCCTGGCCGGATACCTGGCCGCCAACGGAGTCAAGGTAAGCGTATATGAGGCCCTGCATTCACCGGGCGGGGTGCTACTTTACGGCATACCGGAATTCAGGCTGCCCAAGTCCGTGGTGCAAAGGGAAATAGATTCCCTGAAAAACCTGCAGGTGGATTTTTTGTGCAACTACGTGGGCGGAAAGAGCATGACCCTGCCCGAGCTTTTCCAGCAGGGATACAAGGCGGTGTTTCTGGGAGTGGGGGCAGGACTGCCCAGATTCATGAATCTGCCAGGAGAAAGCCTCATCGGGGTTTACTCCGCCAACGAATACCTGACACGGGTCAATCTCATGTTCGGTTACAGGTTCCCGGAATACGACACCCCTGTTCCCCCGGGCAGAAACGTGGTGGTCATCGGAGGGGGCAACGTGGCCATGGATTCGGCCAGGACCGCTCTAAGGCTGGGTGCGGAAAGGGTGCGGGTGGTATACCGGCGCACCAAGGGGGAGATGCCGGCCAGGCAGGAAGAACTGGAGCACGCCCTGGAAGAGGGCATCGAACTGGAGATTCTTTCGTCTCCCCTTTCCTTTCACGGCGATGACCAGGGGGTGCTAAACAAAATGGTCCTGCAGCGCATGGAACTGGGCAGCCCCGACGACTCCGGGCGCAGGCAGCCCGTACCCATAGAAGGCGACACTTTTTCCCTGGACACTGACCTGGCCATTATGGCCGTGGGAACCGGGGCCAACATGGTCCTGACCCAGACCACCCCTGAACTGGAGCTGAATGAACGCGGCTATGTCCGGGCTGACCCCGAAACCGGGGAAACCAGCATGAACATGGTCTTTGCCGGGGGAGACATCGTAACCGGAGCTGCCACTGTGGTGGAGGCCATGGGTGCTGGCAGGCGCTCGGCCAGGGAAATCCTGAAAAGGATCAAAGGATAATACTCATGTCGCAGATTGCGGGCGTCAAATTCAGGGACCAGGGCCAGATTTACTACTTTCAGGCCTCTCCCTTTGTGGTCAAACCCGGAGACGGGGTCATTGTCAAGACCCAGGAGGGACTGGGACTGGCCATCGTGGTCCAGGTCAGGGACACCCTGCCGGAAGGTTTTGCCCTTGAGGACCTAAAGCCCATATTCAGGCTGGCCAATGAAGAAGACTTCAAGGTCCAGGAGGAAAACAAAGAGCTTGGCCGGGAGGCCTTTGCCTACTGCAAAAAATGCCTGGCAGAGCGCGAACTGGACATGAAGCTGGTGGATGTGGAAGTCTTTTTTGACCGCAGCAAGATAATCTTTTACTTTACCGCCCCCGGCCGGGTGGATTTCAGAGACCTGGTCAAGGAACTGGTCAAGGTCTACCGCACCAGGATAGAGCTGCGCCAGATCGGGGTCAGGCACGAGACCCAGATGGTGGGAGCCCTGGGCAATTGCGGCCAGGTATGCTGCTGCCGGCGGTTCATGCGCCAGTTTGCCCCGGTGACCATCAAGATGGCCAAGGATCAGAATCTCTTTTTAAATCCGGCCAAAATATCCGGGGTCTGCGGCAGACTGTTGTGCTGTCTTAATTTTGAACAGTCCCACTATGCCCAGTTCCAGAAAAAGCTGCCCAAAATGGGCAAGAGATATAAGTGCCGGGAGGGCTATCTCCGGGTCATCCGGGCCAATCTTTTCCGGGAAAGCCTCACTGTCCTGGACGAGGAAGGTACGGAAAAGGAGGTCCCTTTGCAGGACTGGCAGCAGATGCTGCAAAAGCCGGACAAGAAGAAGGAAAATAAATAGCAGCAGTTGGCGCTGATTGTTAACTAAATCATGCAGGAGGCATGCAAGTTGGATAGTTTTTTTGTTTCCACTCCCATATACTACGTAAATGCCAGGCCGCACCTGGGCCATGCCTATACCACAATC
>NZ_QYZY01000297.1:0-5519 GCF_003838035.1 Desulfonatronospira sp. MSAO_Bac3
AGGAAGAAAGTATGGGTGTATGGGGGTATCCATGTGTGGGTGTAAAGATATTTTTACTCCCATACTCCCATACGCCCCTACTTCCATACTTCTTAAGGCCGGGGGTGGTTGTATGAACTCCCTTCCTTATAAAAATTCCAGAAATCCACCACCCAAGTAAGTCCAAGCCACGGTGTAGCTCCCCTCCTTAGCCAAGGAGGGGTCGGGGGTGGTTATATGAGATCCCTTCCTTATAAAAATTCCAGAAATCCACCACCCAAGTAAGTCCAAGCCACGGTACAGCTCCCCTCCTTAGCCAAGGAGGGGTCGGGGGTGGTTGTATGAACTCCCTTCCTTAACCAGACAGAGACACGGCACCCCTGTATGGTTGCGCCTAATCCTCGCCAGTGCCCAGCACCTGCTCCACAGGCACGACCGCAGCCCGCAGGTGCCTGTGCGCACCTTTTTTCATTCTAAACTCCTGCAGGCGCTGCATAAGTCCCTCAACCAGGTCGTTTTTTACCAGGGCCTGACACACGGTTACACTGCCGGGAAAAACCTGGCTGCCGAAATGTTTGCCCTCCTGGTCCTTTCCCTCCACCATGGGATACCTGGCGTAATCCTCTACACCTGAATCATCCAGGATACGCTCCACGTGATCCACGTATTCAAAACGAAAGGTGATGTGCACCAGTTTCATATTCAACCTTTTGCACCTTTGGGTTGTTTCCCAAAAAGTCTGAGAATGTAGTTCTGCAGCTGATCATACAGAGTGTAAACCACCGGGATGACAATAAGGGTCAGGGCGGTGGAGGTAAAAAGACCAGCAGCCACGGCAACGCCCAGGGGGACCCTGGCTTCACCTCCGGCCCCATAGCCCAGGGCTATGGGCGTAATGCCCAGAATGGTGGAGATGGCGGTCATGACCACCGGCCGGAACCTCTCCCGGGCCGCTTCCTGGGCCGCCTGCACCGGTGGTCTTCCCCGGGCCACCAAGACATTGGTATAATCCACCAGCAAAATGGCGTTCTTGGTTACCAGCCCCATGAGCATTATAAGGCCGATAAAGGCATAAACGCTGAAGTTCAGGTTGAGAAGCCACAAAATGCCGAAAGCGCCCACAGTGGCCAGGGGCAGAGCGGTCATGATGCTTAAGGGGTAGATGAATGACTCGAACTGGGCCGAAAGCACTAAGTATATAAATATAATGGCAAAAATAAGGGCCAGGGCCAGGTAATAAAACGACTCCTCAAACACCTCGGACATGCCGGCCATGCGGTAGTCGGTCCCTGCAGGAAGCTCAGCCTCCAGATATGTTTCCAGCTCGTCCACTGCATCGCCCAGGGCCACCCCCGGAGGTGTGGATGCAGTAACCGAGGCCGAGCGCACCCGGTCGAAACGGTGAATCTCGCTTGGACCTATGGTTTCCTGGATATGCACCAGGTTATCCAGGGAAACCAGTTCGTCTCTCTGGTTGCGCAGGTATACATGGCGCAGGGCGTCCGGGGTGGTTTCACCGCGGTCCTTTATCTCAGTAATTACATCGTACCTTCGGGCTTCGCGGTCCACGTGGGAAATGTCCACCTCTCCAAACAAATAGCGCAGGGACTGAGAAATGGCCGTGGCCGATACCCACATCTCGGCCGCCTTTTCCCGGTCAATGCTTACGTCCACCTGGGGCCTGTCCAGCTCAAGATCGGAGCGCACCCCAACATAGTACTCCGAACGGGACTCCATCCAGTCCACCACCTGCTCCTGCACAATATCCAGTTCCTGCAGGTCCGGGTTCTGCAGGACCACTTCCACCGGGTCACCACCTACTCCTCCAGGGGTGATATCAACGGCGAAGGCACGTCCGTCAGGAATTTGAGCCAGTCTTTGCCGGTACTGCTGCATTATCTCAGTCTGATGCTTATCCCGCTCATCCCTGGGTACTAAGGTGACAAAGGCCACCCCCTCATTGGGATGACCCGGTCCGCCTCCACGGCTAAGGCCGATGCCCAGGAAAGTATGGCTGACGTTGGGATCTTCGGCCAGCATTTTTTCAATTCTGGCCGCAAAACTGTCTGTTTCCGGAAGCGTGGCCCCCTGGGGGGTCTCAAAGACTATCATCATCCTGGAGCGGTCCTCGTCCGGGGCAAACTCCTTGGGAATATTCATGTAGGCCATGATGCCCGCACCAAAGGCCAGCAGGGCAATAACCACCACTAAGGCCCGCCTTTTGAAGGCCCGGGCCAGAACCCAGGCATAGATGGCTTCCACATGGTTCAGATGTCTTTCAGACATCTTGAAAAACCAGCTTTTACGTTCCTTGTACTTCAAAAGCCTGGAACAGAGCATGGGGGTCAGGGTCAGGGCCACAAAAGTAGAGGCAAATACAGTCACTGCGACCGTAAGGCCGAATTCATAAAAAAACCTTCCGATTATCCCCCCGGTAAAGGCCACCGGGATAAACACCGCTCCCAGGGACAAAGAGTTGGCAATGGCCGGAAAAGCCATTTCCGTAGTACCCACCCTGGCCGCAGGCAGGGGATCAGCCCCATGCTCCATGTGTCTGAAATTGCGCTCCAGGATGACAATGGCGTCGTCAACCACTATTCCGATGACCAGGATAAGGGCCAGCATGGTCAGTACGTTGATGCTGAAGCCCAGGACATTTATGGCTGCCAGACCCGTCAGCAGCGAGGTGGGAATGGCCAGGGCCACAATAATGGTACCCCGCCCGCTTCGCAGGAAAAAAAGGACCACAAACACCACCATTGTGGCGGCAATAAAAATGGTGGTCTGCAGGTCCCGGATATTTTCCTCGATATATTCCGAGGCATCCATGGCCTCCTGATACTCAAGGCCTGGAGGGAAATTCTCCGCGGACCGGCGCATGCTCTCCCGGGCCGCTTCAGCCATTTCCACTGTATTGGCCCCGGTCTGGCGCACCAGGCCCAGGCCCACAGTGGGTTCGCCGTTGAAACGGGCCAGCCGTCTGTATGACTCCACCCCGTCCACGGCCTCTCCTACGTCGGACAAACGAACTGGAGATCCGTCCCTGTGGTCTATAACCAGGTCATTAAAGGGCTCGGCCTCGGAAAAGCGGGCCCTGGTGCGGATGGTGAACTCCCTGGTCTTGCCTTCGATACGCCCTGATGGGATGTCCACGTTCTCCATCTGCACCGTGTCCACCACATCCTGTATAGTCAGCCGGTGAGCGGCCAGCAGTTCGGGATCAATCTTCACCCTGACTGCGTAATCCCTGGACCCGCCCACAATGACCCTCCCCACGCCTCGCAGGGTCTCCATTCTGGGCTTCAAAACATCTTCTGCATACCGGGACATGCTCATATCGTCCCAGCGCTCGTCTCCCTGCAGGGTAAACCACATGATGGGCCCGGCGTCCATATCCATCTTGCGCACCACCGGGGCCTCGGCATCATCCGGAAGGTGCCGCCTGGCCCGCTCCACAGCGTCGCGAACATCCTGGGCCGCCAGGTCCTGATCCCGCCAGAGCTCAAACTCAGCCGTTACCGTGGCCGATTCCTGCTCAGCCGTGGAGACCAGTTCTTTGAGCCCTTCAATGGTACTCAGTTCCGCCTCAAGGGGCTCCACCACCTCCTGTTCCAGGATTTCCGGTGCTGCTCCAGGAAGAACCACCAACACGCTCACTACTGGGAATTCCACATCCGGGTTTTCCTGAATAGGCATCTGAGTAAAGCCGTACACGCCGAAAATGGCAAGGACCAGAAAGATAACAACGGTCAGTGCTGGACGGCGGATACACAGATTCCAGATCACTTAAAATCCTCCCCTGAACTGTTCCGCCGTATCAAAACCTTCATCCGGAAGGGACTCGTCCCACTGCCCTGCCCAGTCATCCTCCATCTCCTCAACTATCTCCACCCGGGAATCATCTTCGAGCTGCATATGTCCAGCGGTGACCACCAGATCATTTCTGGAAAGCCCTTCAGTTATCTGCACCAGACCCGGCCTTCGCATGCCGGTGCTGACCATTTGAGCTTTGGCCCTGCCGTTTTCCCGGTCCACGGTAAAAACCATGTAGCCTTCCCGGACTGCTACCAGGGATTTTTCCGGTATCACTAAGGAGTCCTCCTGTTTTCCCAGGATCTGAGTAGCCTGGGCAAAAAAACCGGGACGCAGAAGATTGTCCGGGTTTTCAATATCTGCGCGTACCCTGAACTTGCGCGTGGATTCATCGATGGAGGGACTGATGTAGTCCACCTCGCCTTCAAAGCTCATACCGGGGTAAGCCGGTACAGCCACCCGCACCTTTTGCCCCAGCTCCGCTTGAGCAAAATACTTTTCCGGTAGAAAAAAAGAAATCTTCAAGGGATCAACCTGATACATGACTGTCAGGGTTTCCCCCTGGGAAACGAAGGTCCCCGGATCCACAAGGCGCTCGGCGATCAACCCGTCGAAAGGGGCCCGGATGACAGTGTCGTCAATTTCTTCGCGCACATGTTCCACATCGGCTTCAAGCCTGCGAACCTGGGCTTTTGTGGTTTCCAGGTCCGTCTTTACCTGGTCGTATTCTTCCTGGGAGACCACCTCCTGGCTGAGCAGAATGGAAAAACGCTGGTGATTTCGTCTCAGGTTCTCCAGCCTGGCCTGGGCTTCCTCCAGGGCGGCCTCCTGGGAGGAAAGACGTCTTAAAAGCTTTTGCTCCTCAATTTCGAAAAGGAGTTTATCCTTGCCAACGAATCCCCCCTCCTGAAAATGCGCAGCCTTGATCCTGCCGCTGGTCTCGGGCTTGATGTCCACTCTTTGTACGGGCCTTAAAGTCCCCACCCCGCGCACAGTCTCCAGCATGGTGATTTCACTGGCCGGGGCCAGCTCCACAGCCACTTCAGGTCTTTCCCGGGGCTGATCATTCTCTTGCTCAGGTTCGTGTTCCAGGTAAAAATATACCCCAACAGCCAGGATAAGGATCAAAAACGTCCAGGGGCTGAAAATCCGCCCCAGCACAGTTCTTTTCTGTTTTACTTCCTGGTCCTGAGGGGTGTTTTGCTGGTTTTCCATGTTGCTGGTTCTCCAGTTGAAAGTAACAGTTCAGCCATTTGCATAAGGCATGGGGATTTGCTCTCCCCTGCTTTCCTTTACAGACAGCTGCAATTTTTATTTAATTATTTAACACTACAGCGAAACTTATTCATTGACCTCCGGGGACCGGGGACTGTCCCGCACCTACTTGGGAATGATTTCATGAAAGCGCTGGAACTTGCTGAGCAATCAAGTAGGTGCGGGACTGTCCCCAGTTTAGACAGGTTGAAAAATTTTATAAGTTTCGCTGTAGTGTTAAAAAGGTTAATGTAACACAAGTTTGTAATTTTGTAACTATTCTTCAGCGATACGTTCAGGTTGGCCGGCTTCAGCAGGTGATGAATGGTTACGTCAAGTTATGAATAAGGCACGGTCTGCTCCCCTCCTTGGTTAAGGAGGGTTTGTAGCTATTCTTCAGCGATACGTTCAGGTTGGCCGGGTTCAGCAGATGATGAATGGTTACGTCAAGTTATGAATAAGGCACGGTCTGC
>NZ_QYZY01000298.1:0-30893 GCF_003838035.1 Desulfonatronospira sp. MSAO_Bac3
ATCCACTGGTGGTGATCTCTCCGGCAATAAAGGCAAGTCCCGTGGTGACTAAGGTCTCACAAGCCACCCTGGAGTATTTGTCCTGGGCCAGAATAGCATCCAGCACTGCATCTGAAATCTGATCCGCCACCTTGTCCGGATGACCTTCGGTGGCGGACTCGGAGGTAAACACATAGTTTTTACTGGATAAAAACATATTTAAACCTTTTAGACTTTTTTTTCCGGGTTTAGTATCCCGCCGGACATAAGCAGTTTGAAGGAATCCTCCACGCTCATGTCCAGGGGGATGGTTTCATCTTCGGGCACCATGAGATAAAATCCGGATGTAGGGTTGGGAGTCGTGGGCACATATACATTGACCATTTTCCTGTTGGTCTTTTCCTGCAATTCACCCACGGCTATCCCGGTAACATAAGCCATGGCATATACTCCTTCCTTGGGATACTCTATAAGCACCACCCGCTTGAAGTCCTTGGCCGTGCCCCTGGCTATGGTGTCCAGAAGCTGCTTTACCGCTGTATAGATCTTATTGACTATGGGGATGTGCTCAACGATTCGCTCCCATATATACACCAGCTTTTTGCCCAGGTAATTGCGGACAAACATCCCGGAAAAAATCAGTACAAGTAAAAGCAGAATCAGGCCCAGCCCCGGGACCGGGAAGGGCATGAAATTCTCCGGGCGATAGGCAGGGGGTATGATGAGCAGGATACGGTCTATCCATTCTATGGTAACCTTTAAAATGAGAAAAGTGGCGACTATCGGGGCCAGAAACAGAATCCCGGCCAGGATATTCACCTTCAGAAACTTGCGCAGGCGGCCGAAAAGGGACAACTGTTCCCGGCGATCATCCATGCTGCTGCCCCCTTGCCTTGTTGTCCCCGTCCACCAGGACCACACTGGGGACATGTTCCTGCTGCTCCCGGGAATCCAGCAGGCAGTAGGCGGCAATGATTACTTTCTGCCCCGGGCTGCCCTTGTGGGCCGCGGCGCCGTTGAGCCTAATCTCCCCGGGCTCTCCGCGAATTGCATAGGTAGTCAGGCGTTCCCCGTTGTCCAGGTTGTACACATCCACCTGCTCAAAAGGAATGATTCCTGAAATATCCAACAGTTCCGGGCAGACTGATATGCTGCCCTCGTAGTCCAGGCATGCTCCAGTCAGTGTGGCCCTGTGTATCTTGGCCTGTAAAAAAGTTCGTAAAGGCATGGTTGATGGTTTATCTCTTGCTGTCTGCTGCTGTTAAAAGACTATAGGAAAAGCCGTTGCGGGGCTTTTTGACAATATATTGCAGTATTAACCAAGAAGAATATTGTCAATGAGCCTGGCTGGACCAAGCTTCAGGGCCACTGCCGCCAATGCCCCGGGCTTTAATGTGCCCGGCCTGTCCAGGGTATTGCAGTCCACTATCTGCACGTAATCGATTTCTCCCTGGGGAAGATTCTTCTGGTAAAAATTTTTAAGCTCCATTTCCAGCTGAACAGGGTCTGTAAGGCCCGACTCAAACCTTTCCCGGGCATACAAAAGACCCTGGTAAACCATGGGCGCGGCTTTTCTCTGCTCCGGGTCCAGATAAGCATTCCGCGAGCTCATGGCCAGTCCATCCTCTTGGCGCACAATGGGCCTGCCCACTACTTCCACGGGAATATTTAAATCCCTGGCCATCTTGCGGATAATTATCAGCTGCTGCCAGTCTTTCTGCCCGAATACAGCCTTGTGCGGACAGGTAAGGTTGAAAAGCTTGCAGACCACAGTGGCCACGCCACGGAAATGCTCGGGCCTGGACCTGCCGCAGAGCTTTCCGGACAGTCCCTCCACCTCCACCCAGGTAGCATAATCTTCAGGATAAAGACTGTCCCGGCCCGGGGTAAAGAGTATATCCACCCCTTCCTCCAGAGCCGCATCAACATCGCTGTCCAGATCCCGGGGATAATGCTGATAGTCCTCTCCGGCACCGAACTGGGCCGGATTGACGAAAAGAGAAACCACCAGCAGGTCGCAGTATTCCCTGGCCCAGCGCATGAGGCTTAAATGCCCTTCATGAAAATAACCCATGGTGGGCACCAGGGCCAGGGTCCTGCCGGAATGCCTGGCCTGCATGCAGGTCTGTTGAACCTGGGAACAGGAAGATATAATGTCCATTGAATTACAGGTGTTCGGGGTTCGCTGAAAGCAGACAGCCCGGCTGAAACAGTCCGGAAAAAGCTGAGTACTGACTTTGTACCCGCAAAATTTAGCCCAAATAATTGTGCTTGTCCATCCCGCGATTCAGTAAGCACCCGGACTCTTCCATGCTTTTTTACCATTCAGGGAACCCGCCAGAGGTTGAGTTTATCTCTGATTCAATTTATGCTGGTAGCCTTTGAACAATTTTAGACAAAATCTCTCATACGGAGGAAAAAGTGCAGCAAGCCAATAGATTCCGCCTCGTGGAAGAAAGGCACATCCCGGAAATCAACTCCCTGGCCCGCCTTTTCGAGCACCAGAAGACCGGGGCCAGGGTTCTGTCCATGACCAACCAGGATGAAAACAAAGTTTTCGGCATCACCTTTCGCACCCCGCCCAGGGACAACACGGGGGTGGCGCACATCCTGGAGCATTCAGTGCTTTGTGGTTCCCGCAGATACAGGGTCAAGGAACCCTTTGTGGAACTCTTGAAAAGCTCGGTTCAGACCTTTTTAAACGCCATAACCTTCCCGGACAAGACCTGCTACCCGGTGGCCAGCCAGAACCGGCAGGACCTGTACAACCTTATGGACGTATATCTGGACGCCGTATTTTTCCCCAATATCCCCCCGGAGGTGTTTGCCCAGGAAGGCTGGCACTATGAGCTGCCCTCTCAGGACGCTCCCCTTAAATTCAAGGGGGTTGTCTACAACGAGATGAAAGGCGCATACTCTTCGCCGGAGAGCCTCCTTGCCGAGTACTCCCAGCAGTCCCTGTACCCTCAAGGTACTTACGGACTGGATTCAGGAGGGATCCCCGAGGAAATTTTAAACCTTACTTACGACGACTTCATTCAGTTTCACAAAAAGTTTTACCATCCATCCAATGCCTGGATTTTCTTTTACGGCGACGACCCGGAGCAGGAGCGCCTGGACCGGGTGGGAGAATTTCTGGATCAGTTCGATCCCCTGGATGTTAATTCGCAGGTCAATACCCAGCCCAGAACCGACATGCAGAAAAGGGTGGAGGAGAGCTACAGCGCCACCGACGAAAGCGATCCAAGGTGCTACCTGACCATAAACTGGCTTCTGCCGGAAACCAGCTATCCTCAGTTGAATCTCGGGCTGCGCATCCTGGACTTCATCCTCACCGGCATGCCTGCTTCACCCCTGCGCCGGAGGCTCATTGAGTCCGGTCTCGGCGAGGATCTGGCCGGGGTGGGCCTGGAGACCGACATTTTTCAAATGTACTACTCCACAGGCATGAAAGGAGTGCCCCCGGAAAACCTGGACCGGGTGGAGGCTCTCATCCAGGAGACCCTGCAGGACCTGGCCCGCAACGGTATCGACCCGGAAATAGTCCAGGCCGCCATGAGCAGCGTGGAGTTCGCCCTGCGCGAAAACAACACCGGATCCTTCCCCCGGGGACTGGCAGTGATGTTCAGAGCGCTCAGCACCTGGCTCTACGATGAAAGCCCTTTTTCCCTTCTGGAATTCAGCGACGTCCTGGAACAGATAAAGCTGAGGCTGGAACAGGGGGAGAAGGTCTTTGAAAACCTGATCCAGGAACATTTCCTGGATAATACCCACAGGACTGTGGTTCTTCTAAGGCCCGACAGCGACATGGAGCGCAGAATCCAGGAAATGGAAAACCAGCGCCTGGAAGAAGCCAGGAAACAACTGGACCAGAAACAGATGCAGGAACTGGTGGAAAGCACCCAGAAGCTCATGAAATGGCAGGAAGAACCCGACGACCCGGAAGAACTGGCCAGAATCCCCAGGCTTACCCGGTCGGATATGGAACCACAAATCCGCACCGTGCCCAGAAGGGAAGAGAAGGTTCAAGAAGCCACCCTGCTCATGCACCCGCAGCCCACCTCAGGGATTTTCTACCTGGATCTGGGAATGGATCTGCACTTTCTGCCCCAGAAATACCTGTCCTATGTACCGCTTTTCGGCAGGGCCCTGTTGGAGATAGGCACCTTCAGCCAGGACTACACCGCCCTGACCACCAGGATAAGGCAGCTCACCGGAGGCATTGTCCCGGTGCCTTTTTCCCATTCTGTACGCGGCAGCAGTGAAAGCACCTGCCGGCTTTTTCTACGTGGCAAATCCCTGCCGGAAAAAGTTCCGGACATGTTCAAAATATTCAGGGACATTCTCACCCAGGTCAAGCTGGACAATAAAGAACGTTTCAGACAGATGGTCCTGGAAGAAAAATCCGGCCTGGAGCAGGCCCTGGTGCCTGCGGGACACCGGGTGGTGGGCATGCGCCTCAAGGCCAGGTACTCGGAAGCGGACTGGGCCCAGGAACATATGTCCGGTGTGACCTACCTGCTGTTTCTACGACATCTTCTGGAAAAAATAGAGAAAAACTGGGACCAGGTCCTTTCCGACCTGGAAGGCATCAAGTCTTTGCTGGTACATAAAGGCAGCATGCTGGTCAATATCACCGCCGAAGAAGACGCCCTGGACCAGGGCCGCCAATACCTGCAGGACTTTCTGCAAGAGATCCCCCGGGAAGAGGCGTCCCGTCAGCACTGGAAATGGAGCTGCACTCCCGGCAACGAGGCCCTTTATATACCGGCCCGGGTAAACTACGTAGGCCGGGCCGTGGACCTGGAGTCAGGATCCTACCGTTTTCACGGGTCATCCATGGCAGCTACAAGGTTTTTGCGTGCCAGCTGGCTCTGGGACAAGATCCGGGTCCAGGGGGGAGCTTACGGAGCCTTCAGCAGCTACGACCATTTCAACAATGTCATGGCCTTTACCTCCTACCGCGACCCCAACATTACAAAAACACTGCAGGCCTTTGCCGGCTCCGGGGCCTACCTTTCCAGGCCGGACCTGGACCCTGAAGAAGTGGAAAAGGCGGTTATCGGCGCTGTAGGGGAAATGGACAGCTACCAGTTGCCGGACGCCAAAGGCTTTTCATCCATGATCCGCTTTCTGGCCAATATTACCGACGAATATCGCCAGAATATAAGAGATGAGATACTTGGCGCTTCAGTGGAAAACTTCCGGGAATTTGGACAGGCCCTGGACCAGGCCCTCAGGGAAGACAAAGGTGTCATAAGTATTCTTGGAGGCCAGAGCCAGATAGAAGAGCACCAGGAGGAACTGGAACTGGAAAACAGCTTCCGCCTTCTGTAAAACTGTCCTTCACGCTTTTTGGCCCCGCGAAAGCGGGGCGCTAAGCTCAGCCATGAAGCCCGGTCTCGACTTGAATAAGAGAATCGGGCTTCATGTCCTTGCCTTAATTATTTCTACTTACTGCCTTATTAATCACTTATTTTACTGAATATGTTATTTTCCAGCCAGGTGCCGTCCCACCATTCGGATGGATTCACAGGTACACCCGATACCAGAACCTCGAAATGCAGGTGATCCCCCACTGCCAGGCCGGTAGTTCCGGTTCTGCCGATATCTTCCCCCCTGGCAACATCCTGCCCTTCGCTTACGTCAATGCTGCTCAGATGTGCGTAAAGGGTCTGCAGCCCCAGGCCGTGATCCAGGATCACTGTCTGTCCGTATATGCCCAGATCCCCGGTAAAAACCACCTCGCCCCTTTCAGCCGCCGGCACCGGAGCCTGAGCCGTGGAAGCCAGGTCCACCCCCAGGTGCACCTGGCGGTCAATTTTTTCACCCTCATAATAATAACTCCTGTGATCAGCAAAACCGGCCATAAACGCAGATGGCTTGCGCTTCAAAGGGCCTTCGACCCTGAAATCGGGAGATGTTCTGGCAGAAATCTCCTGCACCCTGTCCCGGTTCTGCTCCCTTAATTCACGGTTGACCCTTAAAAATATCTCCAAGGGATCGTTTTCATCCGGAAACTTGCTTTCAAACTGGGGCATCTGGGACCTTAAGAAGCCATCACTTATGTTCAGTTCGGCCTGCCTGAAATCCCTGGCGTTTACATGATAGTTGAAGCCGGTAACCTGCCTGTTGCCCGCCTTGTCTTGCGCCATGACCCTGGGGGTGTCCCCCTGGGGATCAGCATCATAGGCAAAGGAAAAAAGGCAGTAATAATTGCCGTCTGGTTTCTGGTAAGCTGGAAAAAAATATTCACCCAGCTGAACCCCGGTCTTTTCCACTTCCTTGGACAGGGAATAGATGACCAGGCCGGCACCGCCCTGGTTGAGGTTGTGCGTTGTGGACACCAGAGAGACTGAAGGTGGAATGCTGTCAAAGACCATCTTCCTGGAAGCCAGGGATTCGTTGCCCCGCCCCCAGTTTACAATGGATCTGTCCACGGCGCGCACCTGGAGTTCGAATTCTCCCTGGTCCAGATCCGGCAGTTCAAGGCTTGCTTCAAGGTCGTTGATTCCCGGTTCAATTTCCTCATCAACCGACTTCTTAACTTCGCCGTTCTGAATCACCTTCACTTCAACGTGTTTAAGACCCAGCCCCGGATCATGCACCTGGATTTCAAAGGGCTTTTCAGCATTTGTGTAACTCACCTCGGGTTCAATGCCGATTACGGGCTCCTCTTTGTCCACGTAGTTTATGTATACGTATCCCGCACCAACGGCCAGAATAAGAACCAGAGCCAGCCAGAAACCCTTTTTAAATTTTAAAGCCATAACACCCTCGTATAGTTTAAAAAGTATACAACCCCACTTTTCTGGGGGGCTGACTTAACCTTCACTCGAGGTAACAGTTTAGCCTTTTTTCAAGGACAGCAGGGGACATATGCCCCGCACTTATTTTTTGTAAGGAAGATTGACAGGTTTTAAAAATAAGTGCTGGTAGAGCCAGTCCCCAGTGCCACATGCAAATGGCTGAACTGTCACCACTCGACAGACACCGATTTTAAACCTCCTGATAAAAAAATCAATATCAAAGTGTTCCCAGGACGGATCAATTATAAATTTTATTGCTGGACATTTTGCCGGCAGTTTAAACTTGCTATGCTCTGCACTTTCAGGTAATGAGCCTTAAAAGGCTGGTAAGTGGTCCGGAATGCTCAGGGGCTGACCACGTTATCAGCCTCCGGCTATCACGGTTTTTTGTGGAAAATCTATAAGTGGGTGGTATCTCAAAGCTTTAAAAAGCCAAATTCTTAAAAGGAGGTTTTCAGGTAATGTCCCAGGAGAAAGTAAAGCCCGTGGGAGAGGAACAAGGTAGCAATCCCTCTTTTACTCCGGATGAGGTCAGCAATGTCAAGCAGGATA
Organism: Desulfonatronospira sp. MSAO_Bac3; assembly: GCF_003838035.1. Taxonomy (NCBI): domain Bacteria; kingdom Pseudomonadati; phylum Thermodesulfobacteriota; class Desulfovibrionia; order Desulfovibrionales; family Desulfonatronovibrionaceae; genus Desulfonatronospira; species Desulfonatronospira sp. MSAO_Bac3. The sequence goes on from NZ_QYZY01000298.1 coordinate 7,341, forward strand.
TGGGCAAGGTCGCCCTTGCGGTTGCAGTACTGGCTGTATTTCTGCTGATAATCTTTTACTACACGGTCAACTCCAAGGTACAGGAGTTTTCCGAAAAAGTGGAGGTTATCGAGGAAACCAGGACCATGGTCCAGGATATCGATGAAAAAGTCGACAGTGAAATGCGCGATATCCAGGCAGATATGCGCCAGGTCACCCAGAAAGCTGAAGGCACTGCCGACGACCTCCAGAAGGCTGAGGAAAAGATTTCAGGCATAGAAGGCAAGGTTGAGGATATGGATGAGCGCATCGCAGAACTGGAAGACCTGCCTGATGTAGTCAGAAACATGGTCCTTGGCGGTATGCTCGAGGAGATCTCTCAAAAAGCTGATTACGTTGGCTCCCAGGTTTCCGAAGAACAAAAGGAAAAGCTGGAAGAAGCCCGCAGGATTATGGACGAGGTACGAAAAGAAATGCAATAGTACCTGCCTGTCTTAAAGCTCAGTCAGTTAAACTTGTTATCTGTTCAGCGCTTTGGATTCGGCATGGGGACCTGCCCTCCCTGCACTTATTTTTCTGAAGGAAGATTGACAGGTTTTAAAAATAAGGCCGGGTTGCCTGTACCCTGCTTACCTTAAAAGTCTAAACAGATACCATACTTGAAAAAACAGCCCCTGCCCGCGTGCGGACAGGGGCTGTTTTTTCTTGCGTCGAAGATCAAAGCAAAAAAACACCCGGCAGCTCAGAGCCCATACAGGCAGATAAAATTTCACTTCAGTCATATCATTTTAATTTGCAATCAAGATGATCTTAATGTTTATCACTACAAACCTTTTGGCAATGCTTTTCTTATCTGCGGAGATCTGCGCAATCAGCGGCCAAGATTCTTTGCCTTTGATGTTATCAGTTGCATGAAGAAGAAAGATGTTAGCCGCTGATCTCGCTGATCTACGCTGATTAAAATCATTTTGATAGCAATCTAGAATCAGCATTTATCTATCACACAGTCTTATCATTTTATGATTACGGCACGGCCTGCATCCCTTCTCCCGGCAGGTACCTGTTCAGCGCTTTGCATGTAGCACGGGGACAGTCCTCCTGGCCAGCCCCCCCTGAATGGTTACACCCAAACTGATATTCCGGCAGTGGTTTTGATCCTGCTTTTTTGAATACTTAACAGATACTTGCATTTCTGATCCTTATATGCTAATCTAATAATAATTATAATACATATCAAACAGTTATTTATGCTGAACTCTAACTATCAGTTTTTTCCGCTCTGTTTTTTCGACTTCAACGGGACATGCGAATCACCTGAAAATTAGGAGGCTCTTATGATTAAGTTTAGCTTGAAAGTGGTTATACTGTTTTTCGCCTTGACACTGTTTCTGACTCCGGCATCGTCAATGGCCGGAGACCATATAAATATCAATACAGCTGATCAGCAGGAACTGGAAAGCCTCCAGGGCATCGGCCCGGCTCTATCAGAGAGAATCGTGGAGCACCGCGAGCGATTCCCTTTTGAGGAAAAGGAGGATATCAAGCAGGTATCCGGAATCGGAGAAAGCATCTATGAAAACATAAAAGATGTGATTGTCGTGGACTAAGATTCCGGCCGGTCTTCCCGTTGAAGCACTCAAGGCCCGCGGAGCGCATATGTCGTCCCGGGCCTTTTATTTTTGAGCACCCGCCCTGCATGCACAGACGCGCAGACTCTGTTTTTTGCCACCTCAGGGGCTGCATCTCCGGCCTTCACTCCCTGCCGCGCGTCTGGCGCAATTTGTGTGGCAAAAAAGACAACTCAACACAGATCCTCCATATCCCGTATTAATATCGATTGCCTCTAACCCAGAAAAAATACTTGACAAAAGCCCGAATAACAATAACGATTCCTAAAAAGGAAGGATAAATATGCGCTTGACAAAACAAAGAAAGATCATACTGGAAAGGCTTAAGCAGTCACGCAGCCACCCCACAGCTGTGCAGATTTATGACGAGGTCCGCAGCGAACTGCCCAATATCAGTCTTGGTACCGTTTACCGCAACCTGGACATTCTTTCCAAAGAGGGAATGATCAGCAAGATAGAAACCTGCGGGGATCAGAAAAGATTCGACGGGATTCCCGATCCTCATCTGCACATTATCTGCTCCAGATGTGGCAAGGTACAGGACGCTCCCCAGGAGCCCGACTTGGATCTGGACCAGTTGACCCGGGTGGAGACAGACTTTTTGATCACCGGGGTAAGACTGGAACTCCTGGGGGTATGTCCGGATTGCAACAGGGAAAACAACTAAGCATCCCGGCCTTTGTTTGCATTGCGCGTTAAAACGGTTTATCCACTCCACTGATGTCGAATATTGAGGATCAGTTTGACTGGTCCTCATGTATATACTGTATTGGTTGTTCATCAATTTATGAAGTTAAAACAAAATACCCAGGAGGTTGATTACTTATGAAATCCTTGAAAGGCACCAAGACTGAAAAAAACATCCTTACCGCTTTTGCCGGTGAATCTCAGGCCCGTAACCGTTACACCTATTTCGCCAAGCAGGCCAAAAAAGACGGTTACGTCCAGATATCCAATATATTTGAAGAAACAGCCAATCACGAAAAAGAGCACGCCAAAAGGCTGTTCAAGTTCCTGGAAGGCGGCGAGGTGGAAATTCAGGCTGCATACCCTGCCGGCAAAATAGGGTCCACTGTTGAGAACCTCAAAGAGGCCGCTGCTGGAGAAAATCACGAACATCAGAGCATGTATCCCGAATTCGCCAAAACAGCGAGAGAAGAAGGGTTTGAGGAAGTGGCCGTGGCCATGGAAGCCATAGCGGTATCCGAGCAGTTCCATGAAAACAGGTACCGCACCCTCATTGCCAACATAGAACAGGGCAAGGTGTTTAAAAAAGACCAGGAAGTCACCTGGAAATGCCAGAATTGCGGCTACACCCACAAAAGCGCCGAAGCCCCCGGGGAATGCCCTTCCTGTGCTCACCCCCAGGCTCATTTCGAGGTTCTTTGCGAACACTGTTAATCATACCCGGCAACCAGGCACCTTGCAAAGCCCCCGGTTGCCGGTTTAAAAGCCGGCAATAGAAGTTGCAATACGCAAAAAAACTGTCATGACCTGCCAGAAGCAGATACATCAGCGCTTAACCATTCAGGGGGCACTCAGTTGTAGCTCCTGGCACGAGGTCTGGTGGGGACTGTCCCGCACTTATTTTCTAGCGCTTACAACTGTCAATTGTTCATCAAAAAATAAGTGCGGGACTGTCCCCAGGCCGTTGCGGCACCCCCTGAATGGTTACATCAGCGCCATGTATACGGTAATCCAGTCTAAGAAACCATGCACCAGGAGTTTAAAATGGCCCAGCCAGAAGAGATGTGGCAATGCCAGATGACCAATTGTGGTTGTATCTATGACCCGGACAAAGGTGACCGAAAGAATAAAACCCCAAAAGGCACCGCCTTTGAGGACCTGCCTGAGGACTGGAAATGTCCTGTATGCGGTGCATCAACCAAAAACTTCCGCCCCCTGGCCGGCCCCGGGTCAGCAAGGGAAGAATAAAGGATCTCTCAGCAAATCAGGCTGCACAGCAGCCATGAGTGCAATTTTTAACCAGCACCGGAGGAAATCATGCAAAAATGGGTATGTACAATTTGTGGTTACGTCTATGATTCTGCCGCCGGCGATCCGGACAACGGAGTAGCAGCTGGCACCAAGTTCGAAGATGTGCCTGACAGCTGGGTCTGCCCGGTATGCGGAGCAGCCAAGGACGATTTTGCCCCTGAAGGCTGAGACCTTCGCAACTGTTTACTGCAGATCAGTGGCATCGGGTCGGTACCGGGATCAAAAACACCTGTAACACCCCACAATCACATGGCCTCATATCTGATTCCGTTCTCGGCCCGGAACAGAATTCCGACACCAATACCCGTTACGGGATAAAAGCAGACAGAAATCGAGTTGAATAATTACAGAACTTCCAAAGAGTCCCGCTGGCCGGTCCAGCGGGGCTTTTCATTCCCTTAAGGCTTCTCTGGAGGACAAATGCCAGCAATCGAAATCAAAAAAAACGTTTACTGGGTGGGTGCAATAGACTGGAACCTCAAGAACTTTCACGGCTATGCCATGGCCCGCCGGGGCACCACCTACAACGCCTTCCTGGTTCTGGACGACAAGATCACCCTTTTCGACACTGTAAGCGAAAAATTCAAGTGGGACCTCTACCATCAGGTCAGAAGCCTGGTAAAGCTGGAGGAAATCGACTATATTGTGGTCAACCATGTGGAACTGGATCATTCCGGAGCTCTTCCCTTCATGGTGGACAATATAAAACCGGAAAAAATATTTTGCTCTTCCATGGGTGAAAAATCCATCCACGGCCACTTCCACAACAAGGACTGGCCCCTGCAGGTGGTCAAGGACGGAGAAAGCATCTCCCTGGGCAAGAGAAACGTCACCTTCATGGAAACCAGGATGCTGCACTGGCCGGACAGCATGTTTTCCTACATACCTGAAGACAAACTGCTCATATCCAGCGACGCTTTCGGCCAGAACATCGCCAGCCAGAAGATATTCGACGACCAGCACGATTTGAACCTTCTTCTTTCCGAGGCCAGGCACTATTACACCAACATCATCCTGCCCTTCTCCCCCCTGGTACAGAAGCTCCTGGACAAAGTGCAGAAGGCAGGCCTGGAAATAGACATGATCGCCCCGGACCACGGAGTCATCTGGCGCACGCACCCAGGAAAAATCCTGGAGGCCTATGCGGATTTCGCCGCCCAGACCCTCAAGCCCAAGGCTGTTCTGGTATACGACACCATGTGGGGCAGCACCGAAAAGATGGTCAAGGCAGTGGCCGATGCCCTCACTGAAGAAGGCATAGACATCAGGGTCATGTCTCTTAAGTCTTTTCATCACAGTGATGTCATGGGCGAGTTCTCCGATGCAGCAGCCCTGGTCTGCGCCTCTCCCACCCACAATAACGGCATGCTTCCCCTCATGTCGGATTTTCTTACCTACATGAAGGGCTTGAAACCCAAAAACCGGCTGGGAGCGGCCCTGGGGTCCTACGGCTGGAGCGGTGAAGCTCCCGGAGCAATGGCCAAAGTCCTGGAAGAGGCCGGATTCGAACTCCCGGAAAAGCCTTATCGGACCCAGTTTGTACCTGCACACGAACAACTGGCCCAGTGCAAGGAACTGGGACGCAACCTGGCATCAGCCATCAAGGCCAAAACCCAGGCATAAGCCATGCAGCAAAAAAGTCAGCAACATGGTTACAGGGAACTGAAAAAAAAGGTCCCCCTTCTCCTGGAGAACCGGGATATTGATCAGGTGCTTCCGGAGCTCATGCAGTACCCCGCCCAAAAACTTCTGGGGGCTTTATATGCAGCCCTTTTAAGCCCCCGGAAGCTGATAAAATGGCACTCGGTCACCGCCATAGGGGTTACAGTAAGCAGGCTTGCCCAAAACGACCCGGAACAGGCCCGCATTGTCATGCGCCGATTCATGTGGACCTTAAACGACGAATCCGGAGGCATAGGATGGGGATCACCTGAATGCATGGGCGAAATAATGGCCCGCCACCAGGGACTGGCCCGGGAGTACAGGCGCATTTTATTTTCTTACCTGGTCCAGGGGGACACGGGCAGTGACAATTATCTTGAATACCTTCCCCTTCGCCGGGGGGCTTTCTGGGGACTGGCCAGACTGGCCCAGGGTGATCCGGTACTGTCCAGGGAAGCTACCTACCAGGTCCAGAAGGCCCTGAAGCAGGAAAGCGATCCGGAAATACTGGGCCTCATCTGCCTGTACCTGCGCCTTAGCCGGCGGAGTAAAGACGAGTTCCCCAGGCCAGATCCCGGCAGCGGCACCCTGGAGATTTACTGGGACCAGCAGCTTCAATCAATCCCTGCCAGGGAACTTTGCCTGGAGTAGTCATTCTTAAAGCATACTCTTTACCAGTTATACCCTGCAATATATATCCCCCAGCCCCAATACATGATAAACAAGGCCTACATATCCTTATTAAGACCTCACCAGTACATTAAGAACCTGTTTGTATTCGCACCTCTTTTCTTTTCCTTTCGTTTCCTGGAAGCTGAGCCTCTTCTCAGGACATTTACCGCTTTTGCCGCATTTTGCCTGATAGCCAGCAGTGTTTACATCTTCAACGACATAAAGGATATCAATGAAGACAGCAGGCACCCGGTCAAAAAATTCCGCCCCCTGCCAGGCGGCCTGGTCTCCATTCCCGAGGCCTATACCTGCATGGCTGTTCTTCTGATTGCAGGCCTTGGCCTGGGCCTTGTCCTGGACTGGAGAATATTTTTCATTCTGGCCGGATATTCTCTGCTGAATACCTGTTACACCCTGAAGTTAAAACACGTAGCCGTCCTGGACGTATTCATCATAGGCATAGGTTTCGTGCTCAGGATCTTTGCCGGTGCAGTGGCCGCAACAGTGCAGGCCTCAATGTGGATAGTGCTCATGACTTTCCTTCTGGCCCTGTTTCTGGCCCTGGCCAAACGCCGGGACGACGTGCTGCTCTCAGACGAGGGCAGGGATGTACGCAAGTGTATTGACGGTTACAACCTGGAATTCGTCAACGTCTCCATGATCATCATGGCCGCCGTAACCCTGGTCAGCTATATCCTGTACACCATATCCCCGGAAGTCCAGGACCGTTTCGAATCCAGGCACCTGTACCTGAGTGCTGTTTTTGTTCTTTTGGGCATCATGCGCTACCTGCAGATCGTATTTGTCCAGCAGGGAGGAGGCAACCCCACCCGGGTTATGCTTGAGGACCGCTTCATGCAGATAACCGTTGCCTGCTGGCTGTTATTCTTTCTTATCCTGACCCTGACATGACAACCGCCTTTTTATACGCCCTGTTCGCCTTAGCTGCCATTGTGGTCAACCTGGGCACGCAAATGATCAGCTTCAGCCTGTACCAGGGCCCCCTGGATCTTTACCTGGCCCTGGCATGTGGTACTTTCACCGGGCTTTTGACCAAGTACGTCTTGGACAAGAGGTATATTTTCAGATACATTTCCAGGGATTTCTGCGATGACACCTGTAAATTTTTTCTTTACTCCTGTATGGGGGTGTTCACCACCCTGATATTCTGGGGCACTGAAATCGGGTTTCACCATCTGTTCGAGTTTGAACACGCCAAGTACGTGGGAGGCGCTTTGGGACTGACCATCGGCTATGTCCTCAAGTACAGGCTGGACAAAAAATGGGTTTTTGTTGCCGGGACATAACATTGACCCCGGCGTAAGATGCTTTCTTTCATGGAGATGCACAGACTTGCTGGTATCCAACTGGAACAACTGTCCCCGGGTAGAGGCCGCAATGCGCAGCTTCAGATCCCAGGAAGAAGCCCGGGATATCCTGGGGCAGACAGACAGGTGCATCCCCCGCGGCCTGGGCCGCTCTTACGGGGATTGCTCCCTGGGTGAAAACATCATCTCCACCCCCGGCTTCAGGCGCTTTATCCACCTGGATCCCGCAAAAGGCATACTGGAATGCGAAGCCGGAACCAGCCTGGACCAGATACTTTCGGTCATCATCCCCCACGGCTGGTTTTTGCCGGTCACCCCGGGCACCAGCCGCGTAACCCTGGGCGGGGCCATCGCCAGCGACGTACACGGCAAGAACCACCACCTGCATGGAGCCTTGGGCCGGCATGTGCTGGACCTGCGTCTCCTGACCCCCCAGGGCCATGTCCTGGTCTGCTCAAAAAATGAAAATCCGGCAATTTTCCAGGCCGTTTGCGGCGGCATGGGACTTCTGGGCCTGATACTCTCCGCCAGGATAAGCCTCATGCCCCTGGAATCCGTATTTATCCGCCAGAAAACCATCCCGGCTTACGACCTGGACGAACTTATGAGTTTTTTTGACAGCCATCACCAGAGCACCTACACAGTGGCCTGGATGGATTGCCTTCAAAGGGGCAGGCACCTGGGACGCGGCCTTTTTATGCACGGTGAGCACTGCAGGTCCCATGAAGCCCCGCAAAGCCAGCTTATACCCCCGGGCTGCAAAGGCATAAGCATTCCTTTCACCCTTCCTTTCAGGGCGCTGACCCCAGCAGGCATTAAAGCCTTCAACAGTCTCTACTTCCACCGCAAATCCAGGCGTACGGGCTACGAAATTTCAAGCATTGAATCTTTTTTCTACCCCCTGGATGCTCTTTCCAACTGGAACCTCCTCTATGGAAAAAAAGGCTTTCTGCAGTATCAGTTTGTCCTGCCCCGCTCCACATCCCGGTCAGGGCTGCAAAAAATTCTGCAGCACATAAATTCCTTTGGCCAGCCTCCCTATCTTGCAGTACTCAAGCTTCTGGGCAAAGGACAGGGTCCCCTGTCCTTTGCCCAGCCCGGCTACACCCTGGCCCTGGACTTTCCAATCCGTCCCGGAGTCTTTTCCCTGTTAAACGCTCTGGACCGGGTGGTGCAAAAGCTCGGAGGCAGAATCTACCTGGCCAAGGACGCCAGGATGAAAAAACACATGCTCTGGGAGGGGTATCCCCGGGCAAAGGAATTTGTAGAGCTGAAAAAAAGGCTTGACCCGGAAAACAAATTGAGTTCCCTGCAATCCAGGAGGCTTGGATTATGTCAAAACCCGTACTGATCCTGGGGGCCGGCTCGGACATAGCCAGGGCCCTGGCTCACCAACTGGGCGCGGCAAAGTATGATTTGTATCTGGCCGGGCGAAACCTGGAAGAGCTGCAAAAAGACGCCCGGGACCTGGAAATCAGATACGCCATCAAGGCCCGGGGAGTTTATTTCGATGCCCTGGATTTCGCTTCCCATGAAGATTTCTACGACAGCCTTGAAACAAGGCCCTACGGAGTAGTCCTGGCCTTCGGAGTCCTGGGGGATGAGTCCCTGGCCCGCAGTTCCCGTGAGCAGTGGGAAAAAATCATCCATACCAACTATACCGGCTGCGTAAGCATCCTCACTGTGGCCGCCAACCGCCTGGAACAGGCAAAAGAAGGGTTTGTGGCCGGGATAAGCTCCGTTGCAGGCGACCGGGGCCGGGCGGCCAACTATGTATACGGCAGCGCCAAAGCCGGCCTGAGTATCTTTCTAAGCGGCCTTAGAAACAGGCTGCACGGATCCGGGGTCCGGGTGATCACCGTAAAACCTGGCTTTGTCAGAACCAGGATGACCAGGGACCTGGAACTGCCCCCCCGGCTCACCGCTACTCCGGAGCAGGCAGCCAGGGATATTTTTCAGGCCATCACCAAAAAAAGAGACATAATCTATACCCGGTGGATCTGGCGCTGGATCATGCTGGTGATAAAAAGCATTCCCGAGAAAATATTCAAGCGCATGTCCATATAGTCAGTGAGTACTTCCTGCCCCTTTTGGAAATGGGCAACAAATGACAATTTATTCCCCATGATAATGCTTTTGTCGGGGTCGGCGTCGGTATCGGGATCGGTATCCAAAAATTTTGTTGGCGTTCCACATGATTTCGCCTCCGGTTTCGATTACGATGCCGATACCGACACCGATTTTTATTGTAAGAGCAAAAACAACCTTTTAATAGTTACAAAAAATGAACTACATCCAGGCCAGAGACTTTTTTTATTTCGCCCTGTTTTTGTCCCTGCCGCTGAAGCTCATCCTGGCCGGGACACTTCCCCTGACCGGTGACGAGGCCTATTTTGTAATCTGGGCCCAGCACCCTGCTCCGGGGTATTATGACCACCCCCCCCTTATCGGGTGGCTGATCCACCTGTGCATGTACATATCCGGGCACGAGATCCTTGTGCGCCTGCCTTCCATCCTGGCCAGCTATGTCCTGGTCTGGGGAGTATACAGGATCCTGAGTGATCACGACCGCACCAAGGCCCTGCTGGCCGCATCCACCCTTCTGCTTACTCCGGTCTTTCTTCTGGGTGTCCTGGTCACCACTGATACCGCGCTTATCCTGTCCATGTTTTTATCCGTGCTGGCCCTGCACCGGGCTGAAACCAGAAACAGCAACCTTCTGTATATACTTTCGGGCATCCTCCTTGGCCTGGCCTTTCTTTCCAAGTATTTCGCCGCCCTGCTGCTCCTGGCATATATTCTTTATTTCCTGACCGGCGGCCTGAAAAAACTTCCCCGGCTGGGGCTTGTCCTTCTGGGCTGCCTGCCTCTGGTGGCATTCAACCTGTACTGGAATTACACTCACTGCTGGGTGAACATAATGTTCAACTTCATAGGCAGGGGAGGCGACGCCGAGTTAAGCCCCATGCAGCCACTCATCCTCCTGGGGATGCTGGCCTGGGTGGTCTCCCCTGTTCTTCTGGTCCAGCTTTTCAGGCACCGCAGTCAGGTGTTAAGCAGAATACGCAGTTCCGGACAAGGGCTTTTCGCCTTTGCCGCCCTTGTGCCCCTGGCCGTGTTCTTCGCCGCTTCCCTTTTTTACTCCGTGGGTGCACACTGGATCCTGGGCTTTGTTCCTTTTTTATATGTAATCTACGCTGCATTGCCGGGCAAATCCCTGATCCTGGGCCGCAAATTCATGCTGGGGTATGCCCTGCTGCATATCGTGCTGGTGGCAGCAGCCCTGCTTGTGCCTCTGGAGATAATCAAGGAAAGATCGGGTCTTTACCGGGACGCCGTCTTTTACCTGCGTCCGGCCCAAGTTGCAGAAAAGCTGGACTCCTACAGGGCCGATTATTACGCCACACCCAGCTACTCCAGGTCCGCTGTACTTTCCTACTATTCCAGCCACTACTGGGGGGTCCTGGGCACCGGTTCCAGGTACGGGCGCGAGGATGACCGCATAACGGATTTCAGGGAGCTTGACGGCAGGGACATCCTGTTTCTTTCCCGGGATGACGATCTGGACAAAGACCGGTTAAGCCCGTATTTTGAATTCCTGGAACCCAGCCGGATCCAGATCCGGGAGACTTCCTTTGCTGTCGCGCTGGGACGGGGATTTGATTACTCTTCTTACCAAAGCCAGGTACTGGCCCAAATAAAAAAGAGGCACTACGATATACCGGAGTTTCTGCCCCTTGGCCGGTGTTTCTTCCATGAGCGTTATTTTCAGTGACATTTCGCTGTATACATTTCAAAAATTTCTGTAACTATTCAGAACCTGCGGACGAAAAGCCAGGGGCCGGGGGTTCGGCAAACTGGGCGTAAACTGTCTGAGCGACGTAGGAAGCGTTGATCAAAACCGTTAAACACTCAACTTGATTCAAAGCATAATATAATTGAAGCTTTTCTGGTTGAAAAAACTTGAAGAGGTTTTGATTTACGCTTCCTTGGAGCGAGTTTTTACCTCCTGTTTGCCGAATTTCCGGACCACTGGGAGGTCATATCATTAAGGAGAACACTTACAAATTTCTTTCAGCTCCGGTTGTGCTTAAAGATTACTGCTATTGCATTTTCAGGATATTTTGCTTACAGGTGGGCCAATGGGCAGAATTCTGGTAGACGACATTAAACCCGGCATGGTCCTGGACGATGATGTGCGGGACTTCAACGGCCGCTTTCTCCTGGGCAAGGGCCTGAGCGTTCAGGAAAAGCACCTGCGTATTTTCAAGATCTGGGGGGTCAGCGAAGTAACGGTTCAGGGAGACGGGGCTGAACAGGACGACGAGCCCGAGGAATTCTCCAGGGAAGAACGCCGCAAGGCCGCTTCCCAGATACTGGAAAGATTCCCCCACTACGATCCCCAGCATAAAGTCAGCCGCAAGCTCCTGGAGATATTCATCCTCTGGAAATGCAGGTACCCGGGGGGATTCTACACATCAGATGCCTGGCATGAGGCCCTGGACAACCATACTCCTCCCTCTGAACGTAACAGGGGCGAGCCTGTTGACCCCTCGGTCATTATCCGGGACGAAACCAGGATGCCTTCCCTGCCGGACATCTTTTTTCAGATCCAGGAGGCCATTCAGGACCCCAGGACTTCCGCCAGGCACCTGGCGGATATTATCAGCAAGGACCAGGGCCTGACATCCAGGCTGCTCAAGCTTGTCAACAGCGCCTTTTACGGCTTCCCTTCCCAGATCGACACCATCAGCCGGGCAGTGGCCATCCTGGGCACCAGGCAGCTGAGCATGCTGGCCATGGGAGTGACCGTGCTTTCGGGCTTCAAGAGCATTTCCCCGGACATCATCGACATGAAGGGCTTCTGGAAACACAGCCTGGCCTGCGCCATAGGAGCCAAGACCCTGGCCCAGTACCGCCACCTGTCCAATACCGAAAGCATCTTCATCTGCGGCCTGCTGCACGATATAGGACGTCTGCTCATGCTGCGTTACTTTCCCAGGGAAACCCTCTGGTCCATGCACCTGGCGGCAACAGAAAAACTTGAGCTTGCCCGGGCGGAAAAGAAATTCTTTCGCCAGGACCACGCCCAGCTGGGCGCAGCCATCATGAAGAACTGGAAGCTGCCCCTCAAGCTCGAGCAAAGCATCCGGCATCACAATAGTCCTGGCAAATCCAGCTTTCCCATTGAAACCACCCTGGTAAACATGGCCAATGTGCTCTCCAGCGGGTGCCTCATGGGTTTCAGCGGAGAATATATGATCCCGGCTCCGGACCTGGAAAGCTGGGACGCCCTCAACCTTGACCCTGCGGTGCTGCTTCAGACGGCCAAACTCATGCAGTCCCAGGCGGACAACCTTTTTCAGCTTTTTTTCGACAACAAATGATCGTTTTCGGGCAGAAATAAATGCAGGATAAAGACAGCACAGAACAGATAAAAGATCTGCAGGCCAGGCTCGAACACCAGGAAGAGATCAACCGCTTTACCCTGGACGCCCTGGAGCTGGCAGCAAGTCTCATAGACTTTCAGCCCCGCATCAGCAGTCTGGAAAGCCCCTCCCTTATCCTGGACGAGATATGCAACCGCATTGCCAGGCTCATAGACTTCCAGGCCCTGGGAATCTATCTGGTGGACGAACAGTACAACGATTTCTACCCCGCTTACATGACCCCGGCCAAATACAATGAAGCCCTTGCTCAGGAAACAGGCCGGCTTATTGACAAGGGCTTCTTTCCCTGGGCCATGCGGGAAAAAAGACCGGTCATACTTGCCGGATCCTGCAAAGACAGAAATATTGTTCTGCACGTGCTATCAACAAGCGCCAGGGTCCGGGGTATGTTTGTGGGGCTTGTAGATGCCGAGGTACATACTGTGCCGGATGTTTCCTGGGGGCTGTTGACTATTGTCCTGTCCAGCAGTGCCAATCAACTGGAAAGCTTTGAACTGTATAAGCTTTTTAGAGAAAGCAATATCCACTTGAAAAAAATAGTTCAGGAAAGAACCAGGCAGCTTGAGGCCCAGGCCAGCTATGACCGTTTGACGCACCTGCCCAACCGGGACATGATTTTTAAGAACCTGGAAAAACAGATCCGCTGGTGCCTGCATACCAACGATCAGTGCCAGGCCGCCTTTATCCTGGTGGATCTGGATATGTTCAAGGAGGTCAATGAAAGTCTGGGGCATCAGACCGGGGACAGGCTCCTGGTGCAAGTCGGTGACCGTTTGCAGGAATTGACAGACGACTGTGAGACTCTTGGCAGGCTGGGCGGAGATGAGTTTGCCCTGGTCTTCACCGGGAATGACGTCAGGAAGCTGGCTACAAAAAGGGCCGGCCAGATGATCCAGGCCATGGCCCGGCCGTTCGAGCTTCAGGGGCAAAGCCTTCTTCTGGATGTCAGCATCGGTATAGCCATATTTCCGGAGCACGGCAAAACCCTGGGGCAGATCCTCAGTCGTGCGGACATGGCCATGTATGCGGCCAAGCGCATGAAAACCGGGTATGCCGTGTATGATCCCAAGTTCGAATCCTCGGGAATCAACCGCTTAAACCTCATGTCAGAACTCAAAAAGGGCCTGCAGCATGATCAGCTCTCCCTCTATTTCCAGCCCAAGATAAACCTGCATACAAGCAGGGTCTGCGGCGTTGAGGCCCTTATCAGGTGGCACCACCCCACCCGGGGATTCATATCCCCCGAGGAGTTTATCCCTCTGGCTGAACAGGGCGGCCTCATCAGAGAGCTCACTTCCAGGGTTATCCGCATGAGCATGGAGCACCTGCAGCACTGGAAAGCCATCGGCATCAGCATCCCTGTAAGCATCAACCTCTCGGTGCGGGATATCCAGGACAACAATCTCCCCTCCCAGATCTCATCCGCCATTGAAAATCATGCCCTGGATGCTTCCTGCCTGGAACTGGAAATAACCGAAAGCGCCTTCATGAGCGCTCCGCAAAAGGGCCTTAGGGTCCTGAAAAACCTGGACAGCCTGGGCATCCCCATGGGTATAGACGATTTCGGCACAGGCTACTCGTCCATTGCCTACCTGCGGGATCTGCCGGTGAAAATAATCAAAATCGACCGCAGCTTCGTCATGGACATGGATTCAAACGACAACAACCGCAAAATAGTCAAGTCCATCATAGACCTGGGGCACAACCTTGATCTACAGGTAGTGGCCGAGGGAGTGGAAAGCCGGACAAGCCTGGACATGCTCAAAGAACTGGGCTGCGATATGGCCCAGGGCTACTTCATCCTCAAGCCCAGACCATTTGACGAACTGACGGACTGGCTGCAGAAAAAAACTGATCTGCAAAAACTGTAACGTAACCATTCAGGGGGTTGCTCGGTGGTGATTACTTGCACAGGCCCCGGGGACTGTCCCCCGCTAAGTACTAACTGTGCAGGCTCACAAAACTTCGCGCACGTACTTTTTATATTTGTGCTGAAAAAGATGTCGCGGGGACTGTCCCCGGGGCCATTGAGACATCCCCCTGAATGGTTACACTGTAACTGCCTGCACTCTGGGTGGCTGCACCCTGCAGGGGTCCCTTATAAGCAGCTGCAATTCAAGCGTGATTATTTCAGCATGCTTATGCCCCATGCTTGTCATTTTATTCATACACAACGAACCATGACAGGCAGATCCTCAAGCTTTTCTGGTCAGTCCATATTTCTTGAGTTTGTACTGCAGGCTGCGTCTGCTTATGCCCAGAGCCTGAGCAGTGTTTTCCCGGTGCCCATTATTGGCCTTAAGTGCCTGTTGCAAAGCTGCCTTTTCCGCACTTTCCAGTCCTTCCTTCCCCGGAGCATTCCCGGCAAAATTTCCGGTCGTACCCCCGCCGGCTATACTCTCAGGCAGGTCCCCGGCATCCAGGACATCGCTTCTGCATAGAATTATGGCTCTTTCCACCACGTTTTCCAGTTCGCGGACATTGCCTGGCCAGTGGTAGCTTTTAAGGGCCTGCAGAAAATTATTATTTATGCCCCGCACCTGCTTACGGTTTTTTTCCCCCAGGACCTCCACAAAGTGATTCACCAGAAAGGGCAGGTCTTCCATTCGTTCCCGCAGGGGCGGAACTGTTATCTCCACCACATTGAGGCGGTAATACAGATCCTGCCTGAAATTGCCCTGCCTTACCTCCTGCAGGAGATCCTTGTTGGTGGCTGCCACAAAGCGTACGTCCACCGGGTCTTCCTGCGTGCCGCCCAGGGGCTGGACCACTTTTTCCTGCAGAGCCCGCAAAAGCTTGGCCTGCAGTTGCAGGGGAAATTCTCCTATCTCGTCCAGAAAGAGAGTACCCTTCTCCGCCAGCTGAAATTTGCCCGGTTTATCCTTTGCTGCACCGGTAAAGGCCCCTTTTTTATATCCGAAAAGTTCGCTCTCCAGCAGTTCCGGTGGCAAAGCTGCACAGTTAATGCTTACCAGCGGGCCTTGACTTCTGGGACCGGCCTGATGCAGGGCCCTGGCCACCAGTTCCTTGCCTGTTCCGGATTCTCCGAGTATCAGCACGCTGGCTTCACTTGGCCCCACCTGCTGCACCAGGTCCATGACCCTGTGCATGGCCGGACTCTGACCGATGACCCGGGCCTTTTCCTGCACGCCCTGCAGGCCTTTTCCGGTACGGGCGCTGTCGCGCACAAGCCTGGAATAATCCAGTGCCATCTGGATAACGGATTTTAGCTCATCGATATCAGCAGGCTTGGTCAGATAGTCGAATGCGCCCTGTTTCATGGCATCCACGGCAGAACCTACGCTTCCAAAGGCCGTGAGCATGACCACCTGCACACCGGGATGCAGTCTGTGTATACGCTCTAAGACCTGCATCCCGTCCATGCCGGGCATCTTGATGTCCAGAAGCACCACGTCTATATGCTGCTGCTCCAGCATATCCAGGCACTGCAGTCCATTGCCGGCCTCCATCACCTTAAAGCCCTGGTCCTGCATCACTGCCTTGACCATCATCCTGTGCCCGGATTCGTCGTCCACCACCAGCAGTGCGGGCTTGTCTTTTTCATTTTCCATCAGATAAATCCTGTTATCTGCATGTAAGGCCTGTCTCTACTATGCGTCTTTTTGTTATGCCCAAAGAGCCTTGCTGTTGCTGCGCCGGCCCGGGGCTG
Organism: Desulfonatronospira sp. MSAO_Bac3; assembly: GCF_003838035.1. NCBI lineage: Bacteria > Pseudomonadati > Thermodesulfobacteriota > Desulfovibrionia > Desulfovibrionales > Desulfonatronovibrionaceae > Desulfonatronospira > Desulfonatronospira sp. MSAO_Bac3. The sequence goes on from NZ_QYZY01000298.1 coordinate 23,728, forward strand.
TGAGTGAATACTGCCGCACAAATACTGCAGATGACGCTGCATAGTCAATTCCAGTGCCGGCGCAGCAGATGATTAAGAACCCATAAAATCCCGGCACCCTGTTGCCACAGACCTGGCCGGGAAATCTTTACGGCCGAACAGACTTGAACTTAAACTCAAACAGGTCTGTTGTTTTTTCTGTTAAAAAAAGATAGGATAAAGTCAGGATTATGAAAACAGAAAAGATGCCATCCCTGCTGCATCCAAGGAGATTGTAATGCCCAAGAAATCTCCCAGAAAAATGCACGCCAATCCGCTGGAAAAGCCTTGCTTTGAGAGCCCTCAGGACATCCTGATGCATGCCCCTGTGGGCATATTCATCTCAACACCCAAGGGTCTGGCTGTTTCAGCCAATCATGCCCTGAGCCGCATGTTCGGCTATGATTCACCCGACGAATTCACCGGTACTGTCAAGGACATCTGGTCCCAGCTGTATGTGGACTCCGCTGACAGGGCGGAAATCATAAGCCTGGTGCATAAGCAGGGAGCGGTAAACGATCATGAATGCCGGATGCGCCGCAGGGACGGCAGTATTTTCTGGAGTTCCCAAAATATCCGTGCTGATCAGGACCAGCATGGACGACTCAACCATTACCAGGTTTTCATAACTGACATCAGTGCCCGAAAGCAAAGCCCTGAACCTTCGCCCACGGGCCTTACCAGTTATGTACTGGACACAATTCCGGATCTGATTTTCATCAAGGACATGCACGGCGTTTATATAGGATGCAACAGCGCATTCGCCAGCCACCTGGGCCGGGACAGGGATGAGATAACCGGTAAAAACGATTACCAGCTATACAGCGCCGAAATGGCAGACTTTTTCAGAGAAAAAGATAAGCAGGTGCTTAAAAGGGCTGCATCAGGCAGCAATGAGGAGTGGATATCATATCCAGATGGCCGGGAAATCCTCCTGGAAACCCTGAAAACACCATACCGCGACCAGCACGGAAACATCACGGGAATAGTAGGGATAGGCCGTGACATCACCGGTAGAAAGATGGCTGAAAAAGCCCTGGAAGAAAGTGAAAAGCGCTTCAGAATAGTCTTTGAAAATCTTCCTGGAGGTATTTTTATCCATGACCTGGATGGAAAAATTCTCATGGCCAACGATACTGCATGCAAAAATACCGGCTACTCCATGCAGGAACTTTTGAATATGTACATCAAGGACATTGACGTCCATGCCCTGAATCCGGAAGGCAGATTTGAAGCCTGGGATCTCCTCAGGGAGGGTCAGTCCATCTCCGTTGAATCTATGCACACCAGGAAAAACGGCTCTTCTTACCCTACCGAGGTATACCTGAACGCCATGAGCCTGGACGCCAAGCCGGTTATATTTGCCGTGGCCTTCGATATCACTGTACGCAAGCGCATGGAGAAGGCCCTGCAGGAAAGCGAGTCATCATTTAAGATGCTTGCTGAAAAATGTCCTATATCCATCATGCGCTTTGACCGTCATGGCAGGGTCAACTTTGTAAATGACTGGCATATCGACAAATTTGCGTTTAACAGGCTGGACAAGGATTTTTTCCTCAACAGATCGGTTCATGAACTGCCGGGCCTGGTCAACGCCGGAATAGACCATGAAGTTGCAAAAATCTTCAAAGGCCGGACAGTGGAAATGGACGAAGTCTTTTTTCCCGAGTTTGCAGCAGGCGGTCCCGGCTGGGTAAGCATAAGAGCCGTTCCTGTTTACGAGAAAGGGGTGGTTGCAGGGGGCATTCTGATCCGTGAAAACATAACCCAGCGCAAGAAGGCAGATGAGGCCCTGCGCATAAGTGAACAGAAATACAGGCAACTGTTCGAATCATCCCCTGTTTCCCTGTGGGAACTGGACTTCTCAGAAGTGAAAAAGCGTCTGGATGCACTCCAGGCCGAGGGAGTCCAGGATCTTCACTCCTATTTTGCAGGCCGTCAGGAGTTGATCTGGGAAATGGCTGACATGGTGAAGGTGCTCGATGTCAATCAGCAGAGCCTCAACCTCTTCAGGGCCCGGACAAAAAGGGAACTGATGACCGGAATAACCAGTATTTTCGACAAAGAGTCCCAAAACAAAAATTTTATACAGTTTTTAAAGGTGATGGCCTGCAGGGGGCAAGGTGTTGTCGTTGAAAGAGACCATGTAACACTGGACGGACAGAAACTGAAAACCCAGGTCTACTGGTCTGTTGCTTCAGGACATGAGCAGGACTACTCCCTTGTGCTGGCATGCATTGTGGACAACACTGATCTTTTGCAGACCAGGCAGCAACTTTACCAGGCCAAGGAGCAGGCCGTGGCCGCAAACCAGGCCAAATCACACTTCCTGGCCACCATGAGTCATGAAATCCGAACTCCCATCAACGGCATAATGGGGCTGATGCAGCTTATGCAGGACACCACCCTGGACAGGGAACAACAGGAGTATGTCGACCTGGCCCTTACCTCGGCTCAGCGCCTGACCAGGCTTCTATCGGACATCCTGGATCTATCCAGGGTGGAGGCGGGAAAAATGACCATCCAGGAAGAAAAGTTCAGTCCCAGGGATCTTGCCGGGTCCGTGGCCGAGCTGTTCAAGGTCACTGCAAAAGACAGGGGGGTCTCCCTGGAGTGCATCCTGGACCCGGGCCTGCCTGGTGAAATAATCGGCGACCCGGCCAGGGTCCGTCAGATACTGTTCAACCTTGTGGGCAATGCGGTTAAATACTCTGAACATGGAAACGTCAATCTGCACATGACGCCTGTGCCTGCAGGCAGAAATGAAGATATCCGGGTGCTTTTCATTGTCTCGGATACCGGAATCGGCATCCCGGAAGACAGGATCAAAACCCTGTTCGATCCTTTTGTACAGGTGGAGGACTATCAGACCAGAAAACACCAGGGAGCCGGGCTGGGCCTGGCCATCATCCGCCGTCTTACTCAGCTCATGGGCGGCAACATAAGCATTGACAGCACAGAAGGCGAAGGAACCGCAGTGTACGTTGCCCTGCCCTTCAAGCTGCCTGACAAGGCATCCCTGCCGGAGTATGAACAGCAACCGCAGTCAGATGAAACGACTCAGGGTCTGCGCATTCTCCTTGCTGAGGATGACGCATCCAACCAGTTTCCCATGCTGAAAATCCTGGAAAAAATGGGGCACGAGGTGGTGCTGGCTGCAGACGGTCAAGAAGTGCTGCAAATCCTTGAAGAACAGGATTTCAACTGCATCATTATGGACATCCATATGCCCATAATGAGTGGAACAGAGGCAGCCGGCATTATCCGCAGATCCAGAAAAATCGGCAACAATAGAGACATCCCCATCATTGCCCTGACCGCCAGTGCCATGCATGGCGATCGGGAGAAGTTTCTCCAGTCGGGCATGAACGACTACCTGGCCAAGCCGGTGAAGGCGGCTGATCTGCAACGGGTGCTCCAGAAACATGCAGGCTGAAGCCTGCCCTTCCCTGTGCCGCCCGGCATGTAAAGATGCTCTTTCAACGAAGGTCTCTTTACATCATCAAAACAGGTATCCCCGTAACCATTCAGGGGCACTCAGTTGAAGCTCCTGGCACAAGGTCATGGTAGTGATGATATCCCGGATGTGATCCCGGAGTTCAGAGTATGGGTTCTGCGCCCGGTGGAGGTGGTTATGAGGACGCAGTCCTCTACCGTAGGGAGCTCGACCGGGGAAGAAATACTGTTTTTCGGAAATGGCAGACCTAATTTAACCTGCAGCACAACACGGCCACACAGTGTCCGGGCAGAAAAAGGTCCCATCCGTAAAGGGCGGCATCCGCCTGAGAAGCCAGCACTATATGCAGGTTGGTGGCCTGTCCGTCCAGGGGAACTGTCTGCTGTGCCTGGGAAAAATTGCAGGCTACACATAACGGACCACGGCGCATAATCAGCCACCTTTTTTCTTCCTGGAATTCCACCCTGACCTGTTCAGGGCGTCCGCTGGTCAGCTCAGGATATTCCCGGCGCAGACGAATCAGCTGTTTGTACCAGTTCAGGATTTCCGCATGCCTGTCCTGACTCAGTTCCTGCCGGTCAAGCCTTGAACGGACAAAGGTTTCCGGGTCCTGCGGGTCGGGTATGTCCCCGGGATCCCATCCAAAACCCTTAAATTCCGCCAGCCTTCCGTGGAACACCTCCCTGGCCAGGCCTGCATCCTCGTGGGCTGTGAAATACAGAAAAGGTGTTCTGGCCCCCCATTCCTCACCTTGAAACAGCATGGGGATAAAGGGCGAAGTGAGCACCAGGGCCGCACCCATCTTGAGCTGACCCTGCGTCAGCAGTTGGCTGCTGCGCTCTCCCCGGGCCCGGTTGCCCACCTGGTCGTGATTCTGCAGGCAGCCCACATACCTGTGGCCGCAGATATCCGGAGCAGGACGGCCGTGCCTGCGACGGCGAAACTGCGAATAAATACCGTCATAAACAAAACCTTTTTCCAGGGCCTTGGCCAGGTGGGCAAGATCCCCGAAATCAGCGTAATAGCCCTGGCTTTCGCCGGTGAGGGCGGCGTGCAGGGCGTGGTGAAAATCCTCGTTCCACTGGGCATGCATCCCGTACCCGCCGGCCTGAAAAGGTCTGATGACGCGCGGGTCGTTCAGATCGCTTTCAGCTATAAGCACTAAGTGCCGGCCCAGACCGGCCTCCAGCTCTTTTACTTCCCAGGCCAGTTCTTCCAGGAAATGCCTGGCTGAAAAATCATACAGGGCATGCACCGCATCCAGGCGCAGTCCGTCAAAATGATAATCCCGCAGCCACATAAGGGCGTTTTCAATAAAAAAGCGGCGGACATCATCGCTGTAGGCCCCGTCCAGATTCACTGCATCCCCCCAGGGAGTGCGGTAGCGGTCGGTAAAGTAGGGCCCGAAGCGCGGCAGGTAGTTGCCTCTGGGTCCCAGGTGGTTGTAGACCACGTCCAGGATCACCCCCAGCCCGCGGCTGTGGCAGGCATTGACCAGCTCCTTGAGCTCTTCGGGGTGGCCGTAAACATGATGCGGAGCATAAAGGTTCACCCCGTCATAGCCCCAGCCCCGGCTGCCGGAAAATTCAGCCACCGGCATAAGTTCCACATGGCTCACACCCAGTTCCACTAAGTGGTCAAGCCTGTGCATCACGCCCTTGAATGTCCCTTCCGGGGAAAAAGTCCCCACATGCAGCTCATATATTACAGCCGAAGACAAGGGTACTGGCTGAAATCCCTGGTCACTCCACTCAAAGCGGCGGTGATCCAGCCGCCTGGACTGTCCTTCAATACCCCCGGGCTGCCAGGGTGAGCGGGGATCAGGAAAGGGACCCTCGCCATCAACAAGAAAAGAATAATCCTCACCGTGGCCGGGACTTTCTTCCGCCTGCCACCAGCCATTATCCTGGGGCAGCATGAGCTGTCTGTCCAGCCGGGTAACCAGGTCCACCCTCTGAGCCCTGGGCGCCCAGACCCGAAGCTGCGGGAGGGATGGCTTACAGGCATGATACATGATCAAGCCTCCCCACCGGCACTCCCCAATGGTTCAATGCAACCCCGGCACCCAGTCCTGAAGCTCTCTGATGTTTGCACAAGTACGCCCTGACCTCTCTTATGGCCACAATTACCGTTTTAATATTCATCTCCTGCTCATCTTTTTTAGAGTTGCTGCCTTCTTAAAATAACATGATACAATAAACACAGTAAACACCGGAAGTCAAACAGACGGAGCTTAGAGTACAGGGAAAAATTATCATTTTAGTAAAAACACAGCGAAACTTATGACTGACCTCCGGGGACTGGCTCTTTTGCCGCCGAATTTTTGAAGCATTTGCAAACTAGCGCGAGTTTATTACGCGCAGCGCAAATTTCGAGGAAATCTTTAATATTTTCAATATGTTTTTCAAACTAAAAATGTATACACTGAAGTAGAAACTATCTTAAAAAACCTTCAAGAGGCAGGGACTACCAGGCTATAGTCGAATCCAGACGGATCAATGGAAAACCTCGCCCTATTGTCCTGGAGCATCTCGGTACTGCTGAAAAACTCCTGAAACAGCTTCAATAAGAGGCAGGACCGCACAAGGTCAAAAGCGTATCATCCAAGCTCAATTCGATATCCAGCACCGTTTTCCAGTCCCACCATAAGGGTCAGGTATTCCCGCAGATGCCGGGTGAGTAAAAAGTTTTCCCGCACGAACTCCCTGGCCTTGTCCCCCATTTCCTGCATACGGTCTCTACGATGCAGAAGATACCGGATGCGCAGGGCCGCCCCCTGTGGAGTACGCACCAGAAAGCCGGTATGGTAGTTGATGACCTGAAGCCGGATACCACCGGTATCCCCGCCTATGACCGGCCGGCCCTTCCACAGGCCTTCGGTCACTGTGAGGCCGAAACCTTCCTTGACGGATTTCTGAATGACGATATCGGCCATGCGCTGCAGGGCATTGATCTTTCGGTGGGCATCCGGCGGCAGAAGCAGAATCTTGACGTCTGGATCATCCCCTGCTGCGGCCCGGACTTCCGTAAGAACGGCCTCGCCCTCAGGATCATCGTCAGCCGTGCCTCCGGCCAGGACCAATTGCAGCCCGGGCGTAAATTTTCTGGCCAGACGATGGGCCTCCACTACCCCCACCGGGTCTTTGAAGCGGTCAAAACGAGACACCTGAAGAACCAGGGAGCGCTCCGGGTCCAGGCCGAACTCCTTGCGTACATCTTCTATCTCCTCCTGAGGCAGATCAATATTCTTGTCACTTAAAGGATCAATACTGGGGGGAATGATATATTCCGGATGAGGCAGGGCCTGGGCAAAATCCGGCAGGGAAAAAACGCTTGCATCATACCCTGACACATGATCACGCAGGTAACGCCATACCGGACGGTAAGGACGGCTGGCGTCAATGTGGCAGCGCCACACCCAGCGCCCCTTGCGCCCGGGGCAGAGTCCCAGAAGGGGAGCCGGCTGAGGATCATGGATAAACACGAAATCGGCCTCTTCCAGGAGAGGGCGCAGTTCTTCAGCGTTTTCCCGGTTGATCTGTTCATAGGCCTCCAGGAGGGGCCGGGAAATTGGTGCGGCCAGCCCCTGCAAAGCATTGTGCATGGCCTTGGTGCACTGATAAAATTGTTCGTTGCCGCTTATGACCTCCCAGCGAACGTCCAGGCCCAGTTCAGCGGTAAGGGGCACCAG
>NZ_QYZY01000029.1:0-3217 GCF_003838035.1 Desulfonatronospira sp. MSAO_Bac3
AGGTACTTTCATTATCACCTGCTGCCCCTTGGTGTGCCTGAACTGGCCGGTCATATGCCACCGCAAGACGCCCTTGAAGTACTTAATGAGCTGGGGGGCTTTCCTGAACCCTGTCTGTCCGGCTCAGCTGATTATGCCGCCAGGTGGCGCAAGCAGTATTACACTGACCTTGTCAGGGAAGATATTCTGGAATTCGGCAGGATCAGCGAACTAAAAACCATGAAGTTTCTCCTGGAAATGCTTCGATCCAGGGCAGGTTCACCCCTTTCTTTCAGCTCCATTGCCCGGGATCTGCAGGTTGCGCCGCAGACCGTGCAGAACTACATATCCATTCTGGAAAGTCTGTATATTGTCTTCCTGGTACGCCCCTATCATAAGAATGTCGCCCGTTCTATTTTAAAGGAACCCAAACTTTATTTTTATGATACTGGTCTGGTGCTCGGGGATCAGGGAGTAAAGCTGGAAAATACTATTGCCGTATCTCTGCTCAAGCATGTGAATTTTATCAACGACACCACTGCCAAAGGCGTACACCTGCATTATCTGCGGACCAAAGACGGTAAAGAAATCGACTTTGCCCTGCTGGATGATTCCGGGGATATGCATATGATTGAAGTGAAACTTTCTGATGAATCTCCTTCCAGGTCCTTTAATTTCTTCAGAGAAAAATTCTTTCAAAACGCACAGTGCACTCAGGCAATAATGAATTTAAGGCGCGAACAGTATGTAGATGGGATCCAGATCAGAAACGCGGCCGCATTTCTGGCGGAGTTAAGCTCCTGACTTTGCTGCCATTCAAAAGTTATGCACCAGGGTCCGTTGACGTGACTGCTGTCAGGATAGGCAAGGACAAGAGGCTGACCGGGGCAGGCAAAAAATCCCCGGGGGATACTGGTCAGCCGCCGACAATCTCATTCAACCCGTCAATGATGCTTACAAGTTCCTCCGAAGATGCGCTGGCAATCTTTTTCCCAATCCGCTTTGTTGAGAGCGTACGTACCTGGCTGATTTTGGCCCAGGATCTTTTGGGAAGTTCTGTATCTGACAGTTCAAGGGTCAAAGGAAAACCCGCCCGTTGAGGCTGACTGGTAATGGCTACGGCAATGACCGTGCCGGATCTCTCATTAAAGACGTTGTGGCTTAAAACAAGAACAGGGCGTAAGCCGCCCTGTTCCTGGCCAGTTACCGGGTTTAAATCTGCCCAGTAGATTTCCCCCCTTAATATTCCGGCCATTCTTCCAACTCCCATGCGAAGCCTTCTTCAGCTGACGATTGTTCAACTCCCGGATCAAGCTTGGCGCATTCCCGGGCCAGACGGCTTTTGTCAATGCGTTGCAGCTTTTCAGCAACAGCCTGCTGAATGGCGTTGCTGCGATTGGGATACACTTTGGATTTAACGAGAAGATCAAGCCGCTTAAGTGTCTTGTCGTCAATTGTGATTGCAATTTTTGAAGCAGCCATATTTATCACCTCCGAGTATGACAATAAATCATACCTCGATCGCTTGCAAATGTTTTTTGCAGGCCGGAGACATTAATTATAGCCGGCTTGAGGCAATGAGTACTTATGCAATTCAATGCAGCCTGAATACAGAAGCTCTTTTTACCCATTTTGCGTCAAACTCATTCTGGGTAAAAAACGGACCTTTTCAGGATATGCCTATGTCCTGGGTGAGTTCCATGCGCATTTTGCCCTGAGCGGTTTTGATTCTTTTGAAGGCCTCCTTCAGGGACTGCCGGTCGATATAGGTGAGCATCTTCGGCTGTATCAGGTTGTCCGCGGGTTTACCATCGTCCACTATCATCCGGGCCTGGTGCGACAGGCGCAGAAGCATCATGAAGCCGTAGGCATGGGATAGCTCATCAAAGTCCTGTCCAGAGAGTACGCCCTGTTGACGCAGTTTTTCCAGCCTGTCCAGGGTGTTGGTTTCAGCAATAAAATACTTCAGGGCATAAAGTCGGGCGAAATCCACCAGAAGCTGCATGGGCTGCTTTATATCCAGGCAGTTTTTCTTTTCTTTGGTGTTTTTTATAACCAGGTTGCCGAAAAAGTCCAGCGGCGGCTTGAAATGCAGAGCATTTTCGGCAAAGTGCCTGAAAAAACCCTTCCATTTTCCCAGGGATTCAAAAAGGTACTGCCTGAGCTCATTCACCATGCCTTTATCCCCGTAGCCCAGCCTGAAGTCAAAAAATATACTGGAATGCAGAAGATCCTCCGGCTCCACCTGGTGAATCCAGTCCCAGAAGTATGTTTTCCACTGGCCCAGTGACTGGCACCACTTGGGATTCCGGGCCATTATGCCGAAATTACAGAAAGAAAAACCCACCTCATCCAGCCGGGTGCATATCCTGTCGCCAAGTTCCAGAAAATATTTTCTTACCTCCTCTTCTCGCTCCGGCTCTACGTCTTCGTACACTATGGCATTGTCCTGGTCCGTCTTGAGGGTCTGCTCCTTACGCCCTTCGCTGCCCAGGATCATGAATGCAAACCGCGCCGGAGGATGCCCCATTTCGTCTATTGTCCAGGCTGCGATTTTTTTAAGTATGGCATCGGAAATCTCGGTGATGATCCGGTTCAGATGACCCGCCCTGGCCCCGCTGTCCATGAGGGACTTGATCATGCCCGGCACCTGGAGCTGCCTGTGTTTGAGCTCTTCAAGGGTCTGAGCCAGTTGAATCTCCCTCATAAGATAAACCGGGGACCTGCCCTGAGCCAGCAGAAGGTCCTGTTCCGTGGCTATGCCCAGTACATTGTCCCGGTCGTCGGTGATTACCAGATGTTTAACACTGTGTTTCATCATCATGATAATGGCTTCAAACACCTGGGAATCTTCAGACAGAGTAATCAGGGGCCTGGATGCAATCTCCTTCACCGGGTTGTGTACCGGGTAATTTTGGCTGACCACCTTGCTGCGCAGGTCATTGTCTGTAAGCAGTCCTATGCTTTGATCCAGGGCATTCATGGTTACCACGGCGCTTTTTTTATGGTCCCGCATGATGGCGGCCGCCTCCTTGATGCTGGCGTACTCGCTGCATGAGGCGAATTCTCTTGAAAAAATATCCTTTAGCTTAAGGTTTAGAAAGGCAGAGGGTGATACCTGTTTTTCATCGTCCATGCTGCCGGTAATCAGGGCCTGGTATGGTGCCTGAAGCATATGACTGCAGAAATTCCGGGCGAAGTGCTGAATGAATTCAGGATAGCGGGAACAAATATCCAG
>NZ_QYZY01000299.1:0-10565 GCF_003838035.1 Desulfonatronospira sp. MSAO_Bac3
CACCCATACTCCGGTGCCTGCGGGCAACGACCGCTTTTCTCCGGACCTGATGCACAAATATTTTGAGCCCTATGCCCGGGAACTGGGCCTGGCCTTCAAGGTCTTCATGGCCCTGGGCAGGGAGGATCCCCGGGACGACCAGGAGCATTTCTGTATGACCGTGCTGGCTTTGCGTTTGTCAAGGTTTAATAATGGGGTGAGCCAGCTGCACGGCACTGTTTCCAGAAACATGTGGAAGAAAGTCTGGCCCCAGTACCCCGTGGATGACGTGCCCATCGGAGCCATTACCAACGGCATCCATATCACCACCTGGATAGCCCCGGATATGTCTTATCTTTTCGACCGCTACCTGGGATCCGACTGGAGGGAGGACCCCGACTGCCAGAGGGTCTGGAAGCAATCTCAGGCCATACCCGATTCAGAACTCTGGAGAACCCACGAGCGGCTCCGGGAAAGACTGGTTGATTACGTGCGCTACAGGCTCAAGGAGCAGACCGTGGCCCGCGGCGGCAGACGCAGCGAGCTGCACCTGGCCGAGGAAGCCCTGGATCCCAGTGCTCTGACCATAGGGTTTGCCCGCAGATTCGCCACCTACAAAAGGGCCAACCTGCTTTTGACCGATGTCAAAAGACTTCTGGAAATCGTTAACCACGAAAAATATCCGGTGCAGTTCATATTTGCAGGCAAAGCCCACCCCAAGGACGTGGAAGGCAAGAAGATCATTCAGCAGATCGTGCAGCACGCCCGGGAGGCAGATTTGAACCACCGCCTGGTCTTTTTGGAAGACTACGACATGGAGATTGCAAGTTACATGCTCCAGGGGTGCGATGTGTGGCTGAACAACCCCAAGCGCCCCCTGGAGGCCTGCGGCACCAGCGGTATGAAGGCCGTGGCCAACGGGGTGCTCAATTTCAGCACTCTGGACGGCTGGTGGGACGAGGCCTATACTACAGATAACCGATACGGATGGGCCATAGGCCTGGGAGAACTCTATTCCGATCAGGAATACCAGGACCTGGTGGAGAGCCACTACCTTTACAATGTTTTGGAAAAGGAAATCGTGCCCACTTTCTATGACCGCAGGCACGGCAGCCTGCCCACGGAATGGGTGCGCAAGATGAAAAACGGCCTGCGGGATCTGGCCCCACAGTTCAGCTCGCACCGCATGGTTGAAGACTATGTGGAGACTGCATATCTCCCGGCCTACAAGAATTTCATGGCCCTGGAAAAGAACAATTTTGAAAAAGCCAAGTCGCTGGCGGACTGGAGAATGGAGCTCATGACCAAGTGGGGCAGCGTTCAGATCCGCAATGTTCATGCCGCGGCTGAGGATGAACTGTATGCCGGGGACGAAATAACAGTACGCGCCGAAATAGATGTCAACGGCCTGTCAACCGATGACATCCAGGTGGAAATATACGCCGGAGACGTGGATATGGACGGCAATTTCCTGAGCCGCAAGACGGTTCTTATGCAGCAGAAAAAGGAGGTTGATGACGGCTGGATCCTTTACGAGGGCAAACTGGAGACTTTCCAGACCGGACGCTTCGGGTATACTGTGCGTATTCTGCCTCACCATTCCCTGCTGCTGGATCCCCACTGCCTGGGTCTGATACACTGGGCCTGAGAGGTCAGTAGTCAGTAATCAGACGTCAGTAATCAGGGGTCAGTAGTCAGTAGTCAGAGGTCAGTAATCAGAGGTCAGTAGTCAGTAGTCAGAGGTCAGTAATCAGAGGTCAGTAGTCAGTAGTCAGTAGTCAGAGGTCAGAGGTCAGTAGTAGTAGTCAGAGGGCAGTAGTCAGAAGGCAGAGGACAGTTTCCTTAAAAAGCATGCGTTCCAGAAAATACCGGGCAGACCTGCTGCTGCATGAACAGGGCCTGGCTGAATCTAAGGAAGCAGCCAAGAGGCTGATCATGGCCGGGCAGGTCTACCTGAGCCTGGAAGACCGGGAAGTTCGGGTGGAAAAGCCGGGACAGTCATTGCCTGCAGACTCGGTCTTAAGGGTGCAGCAGCCTGAGCGTTTTGTAAGCCGGGGCGGGGAAAAACTTCTGGGCGCTCTGGAAGATTTTGAAATCAGGGTTCAGGACAGGGTCTGCCTGGATGTGGGCGCTTCCACCGGCGGATTTACTGACTGCCTGCTGCAGATGGGAGCGCTTCGGGTTTACGCCCTGGACGTGGGTACAGGGCAGCTGCACTGGAAACTGAGACAGGATCCCAGGGTGGTCTGCCTGGAACAGATAAATATCCGCAAGGCTCCGGCCTCCCTTTTGCCGGAAAAGGTCCACCTGGCCGCCATAGACTGCTCCTTTATCTCTCTTAAGCAGGTTATGCCCTGCGTGATGCCTTTTCTGCAGCAGGAGGCGCTGGTCATCGCCCTGGTCAAGCCCCAGTTTGAAGTGGGCAGGGGGCAGACCGTAAAGGGAGTGGTCAGATCTTTCGAGGCTGCAAGCAAGGCTGTGCAGGGGGTGATTGATGCTGTCACCAAAGAACTGGATCTTGTACTCAAAGGCTGGACCCTTGCCAGGATAAAGGGACCCAGGGGCAACCAGGAGCATCTGGTCTGCTTTGGCCACGAGTCTTATACCCGTTAAACCCGCCATGAAAGATACTCCCAGAACAGACAGAAGAAAGCTAAGGATAAAGGATGTCCTTTGCAGAAGGCAAAGGGACCTGACCCTGGTCATGAACAATATCCATGACCCGCACAACGTTTCAGCCATTCTGCGCAGCTGTGACGCCTTTGCAGTCCCGGATGTGCATCTTTTATACGTGGGCCAGCCATTTCCGGAGGTGGGCAGAAAATCTTCGGCCTCGGCCCGCAAGTGGGTCAGGCGCATAAGACACAGGGATGCCGGGGAAATGGTGCAAAGGCTGGAGGGGCAGGGCCTTTGCCTGATTCGTACCGGATTCGGGCCGCAGTCCATACCCCTGCCTGAGTGGGATTTTACCCGGCCTACAGCTGTAATACTCGGAAACGAGCACAGCGGGGTCCAGGAAGACCTGGAACAGATGGTGGCCCAGGAAATATTCATTCCCATGCAGGGCATGGTCCAAAGCCTGAATGTATCTGTGGCGGCGGCTGTTATTCTTTACGAGGCCTTCAGGCAAAGGCACCAGGCCGGGCTCCTGGAAGAAAGGGCCCTGCCCGGGGATAGACAGGATGAATTATACCATGAGTGGATTCAGAAATAAAAGGGGAAATATTTATCTTATCGGACCCAGGGCCAGCGGCAAGACCACTCTGGCCGGGGAGCTGGCCCCAAGAACCGGTTTGAACCCGGTGGATACGGACGAACTGCTGCAGCAGGAGCAGGGCCGAAGCATCCAGGAGATTGTGACGGAGCATGGCTGGGGGCATTTCAGGGAGCTGGAGAAAAAGGTTTTGCTCAGTACGGCGCAGTCCGGCTCGCTGGTGGTGGCCACCGGCGGCGGGGTGGTGCTGGCTTCGGAGAACAGGGAGCTTTTGAAGGACCCGGTGCACTTGACTGTCTATCTGCAGGCTGACCCGGAGCTTATCTGTGCAAGGCTTGCCCGGGACCCCAGGCCGGGGCAGCGGCCTGCACTGTCGCAGATGGATTTTCAGGAGGAAGTGCGCTCCACTTTAAATGAGCGCCAGTCTCTGTATTGGGAGTGCGCGGATATAATTCTTGATGCAAACAAGCCTCTGGTTCAGCTGGCAGAGGAAGTGGCCGGTCTTTATCCGGTCGATGAACCGGGCTCCTGAGCTTCTTTTGAAGCCTGGACAGACAGGGCGGGTTTGAGGTTTTTCAAAGATGCCTGCTTATCTTCGTTCTCTCTTCAATGATTCTATGGCCTTGTTCAGGCACCATTGCCTGGATTTTTCAGGATTCCTGGACTGCTCCAGCTCAACAAGCCTGCGGGCCACATCTTCGCGTCCATGTACCAGGCCGAGAAGTCTTTGATAAAGCTCTTTTTCGTTTTTATCTCCAAAGCCGGATTTCCTGCTGCCCGGGAAGAACATGTCCTGCAGCCTGCTGGAACGTCTGCGCCTGAGGCCCAGCAGCAAGACACCTGCGCCAAGCAGGATGATTACGGCCAAAAGGATCCATGAATACATGTCAGCTCAGCTCTTGTGGCTTAAATGCTTAGTAATGGTTTTGTCCTTCACTTTTTTACCCATTTTCAGTCAAACCCGTTTTGGGTAAAAAATTAGAAAATATTGTCTGTGGTGCGCCCGGCAGGATTCGAACCTGCGGCACCTGGATTCGAAGTCCAGTGCTCTATCCAGCTGAGCTACGGGCGCACAGCAAGGCCGGTCTTGCCCAAAGCCTTCTTTTTCAGTAAAAACTTATAGTTGACATTAATTTTTTTTACATTTTATTGCAAGTAAGAGTTTTCCCGGCCTCCCTGAACAGAAGGACACCCGGGGTATGGAGAGCATTAGGCGGTTATAACAACCAGGTATTTTTTAAGTGCAGCCATCTCCGGTTTCTACCCGGCCAGGAAGGGGAGCAACCGGAGATGTATGCATTAAATGACATAACGCAAGGAGATTTCTGTGAACCGGTATTTTAGAACGGTTTTGCTGCTTATGGCCATTATGGTGTTTGCCCCTGCCGGCAACTCCGGAGCTGAGGGGCCTGTCACCCTGAACATGGAGGCGGCGGTGAAGATGGGCCTGGAGCGCAACCAGTCCCTGCAGGCGGTACGGGAGCAGGTCAAGGGCCGCGAATATGGAACATACTCGGCCAGGGGCGCATTCGGCCCCAGCCTGAGTACGTCCTATGGCTACACCAGGCTGGATGAGAGTCCGCGTACAAGGGAGTTTGACATTGACATGGATGCAACGCCCCCGGATATTGATGTAAGAACCAGGCACGGCAGCCGGGACAGATGGGAGCTGAATATCAATATTTACCAGCCCCTGTTTACAGGTTTCAATCTGCTGAGCACCTACGAGAAGTCCAAGCTGGCCCATGAGCAGTCCAAGTCCCAGCTGAGCCGGGCCGAGCTGGAGCTTGTCCTGGAAATCCAGACTTCCTTTCTGGATCTGCTGGCGGCCAGGGAGAGTGTCCGGGTGGCCGAGGACTCCCTGACCAGGCTTAATTCCCACCTTGATGTGAGCCGTTCTTTCTATGATGTCGGACTGGTGCCCAGGCAGCACGTGCTGGAGGCCAAAGTGGATGTGTCCGAGGCCGAGCAGGAACTTATCTCCGCCCGGAACCGGGTGGATACCCTGGAATCCAGGCTGAACATGCTTCTGGGGCTGCCCCGGAACATGGAGGTGGTCTATGAGGGCCGCCTGGAGTTCGTACCCTTCACCCTGGATCTGGATGAGTCCAGGGACAGGGCCCTGCAGAACCGCCCGGACATAATCATAGCCGATAAAAGCATTCAGATGGCCTTACAGGACGAGCGCATCACCGCCAGTGACATGTATCCCCACGTGGGGGCCACCTTTGATGTCTTCCGTCGCGGGGATGATCCCACGGTAAGCGGTTCGGCCACGGAGGACAGGAGCGAATGGAGGGCCGGGGTGCAGATGCAGTGGACCCTTTTTGAATGGGGCAGGACATATTACGCCCGGGAGCAGGCCAGGCAGGAGACCAGGCAGCTGGTGGCCGAGTACGAGGATCTGCTGCAAAACGTGTCTTTCGAGGTCAAATCCGATTACCTGCTTATCCAGGAGAGCCGTCAGAGAATCAAGGTGGCCAGGCAGGGACTGGAAGAGGCCAAGGAAAGCTACCGCATGGCCCAGGCCAGGTACGAGGCCCAGGTGGGGACCAGCACCCAGGTGCTGGATGCCCAGGCCAATCTCACAGCAGCAGAGGCCAGGCTGATAAATGCAGAGTCGGATTTTCTCAAGGCAGTGGCTTCCATCTACCGGGCCATGGGCGAAAAGAATATAAGTCTCAGGGCCAATTAGATGCAACTGCAAAAAGTCCCCGGACCCTGGTGAACAGTAACTATAGCCCTTTGATTTTCTGTTCTCTGCCTGCCACGCATCCCGGCGTGGTCATTTGACTTCTGTCTTCTGCGCCATTGGTGCGCATTGAATTTTTAGTAGCCACATTTTTTCGGGAGATATTTGGAATGGCCAAAATGATTGCTCCTTATCTGCTTACAGCCCTGACAGTTTTGCTAATGGGCGGTTTTTCAGGGTGTGTCCCCGCTGGAGAAGATGAGCCCGAGGATGTAGTCAGGCCGGTCAAGCTCATGCAGATCAAGAAGCCTTCCCCGGAAATAAACCGGATTTTGCCGGGTAAGTTAAGGCCGCAACGGGAAACCCGGATGTCTTTTAGGGTGGCCAATGAACTGCAGAGCCTTGAGGTGGACACAGGAGACTATGTTCACAAGGGCCAGGTGGTGGCCAGGCTTGATCCCAGGGATTTCAGGCTGGCGGTGCAAAATTTCGAGGGCAGCCTGGGGGAGGCCAGATCCAACCTCAAAGCCATGCAGGAGGGGGCCAGGACAGAAGACGTCATTTCCCTGGAGGCGGAGCTCAGGTCCGCCGGTTCCGCGGTCCGGGAGAGTCAGCTGCAGTACCGCCGGCATAAAGAACTGTATGAGCAGGGGGCCGTGGCCAGGGCCGAGCTGGACCGGACCGAAACCGCCCTGGAAGAGGCCCGGGGCCGCAAGCGCCACCTGGAAATGGAGCTTCAGAAGGCCCTTATTGGGGCCAGGGACGAAGACATCCAGGCCATGCAGTCCAGGATTGAATCCCTGGAAGCAGCCCTGGAAGAGGCCCAGAGCGCTTTGCAGGACTCGGTGCTGCGGGCTCCATTTTCCGGGTATATCGCTGAAAAGCATGTTGAAAACCATGAAAATATCTCTGCTGGTCAGCCAGTAGCCACCCTCCAGGATCTGACCCGGCTGGAGGTTAAGTTCGGCCTGCCGGAGCAGCTGGTTGTTCAAAAGGATGATATCAAAGAGGTTTACTGCATCCTGGATGCATACCCGGGCTTTCCCCTGCCGGCCAGGCTGAAAGAGGTCTCTACCGATGCCAGGGAGCTAAGCTACCAGGCCACAGCAATTCTCACCATGCCCGAAAATATCCGGGCCCTTCCTTCCATGGCCGCCCAGGTGCATATAAGTATAGCTCCTGATGAAGACGGTGACCAATTGGTGACAGTACCCGAGACAGCACTCTTTACGGACAGCCAGGGCAAAGACCGGGTATGGGTGTATGATTCCGGGAGTTCCAGGGTGCAGTCCAGGCAGGTGCGCACCGGGGAGTTGACCTCCGCCGGAGTGCAGGTGCTCTCGGGTCTTGGTGCCGGGGACCTGGTGGTGACTGCCGGGGCCCATTTCATCCAGGAGGGGCAGAAAGTAAGGCCTCTGGAATAACCTCAGCCAGCCATTATGATGAATATTGCAGAACTGGCCATCACAAAGAAAAGCTTTTTTCTATTCCTCACCCTGGTCTTGAGCATTGCCGGAGTCATTGCCTATTTCAGCATGGGCAAGCTGGAAGACCCCGAATTCACCATCAAAACCGCGGTGATAATCACCCCCTATCCTGGAGCTTCTCCCACAGAGGTGGAAAACGAGGTCTCGGATCATGTGGAAAAGGCGGTTATGCGCCTGGACCAGCTGGATTATGTCCAGACCGAATCCCGCCCGGGAGTGTCCATTGCCCACGTGCATCTCAAAGAGGATATCCCTGCTGATGAAGTCCCCCAGCACTGGGACCGTCTCAGGCACAGGATAGCCGACATCCGGCCCGATCTTCCACCGGGAGCTGGCGAACCTGAAATAATAGATGATTTCGGGGATGTATACGGAGTGCTCATCGCCCTCACCGGAGAGGACTATTCCTACAGTGAGCTTCTGGACTATGCCGAGATGATCCAGAAAGAACTGCTTCTGGCTGATGAAGTGGCCAGGGTGGAGATCTGGGGACAGCAGCAGGAAACGGTTTTTGTGGATATTTCCCGGGCCCGACTGGCTGAACTGGACCTGTCCATGAACCAGGTCATGGGGTTTCTGGAAAGCAGCAGCATGGCCGCTGACGCAGGAAAAGCGGATCTGGGCAGGGAGCGGGTACGCTTTGTGCTGGGCGGGCAGTTTGAATCGGTTCAGGACATAAGAGAGCTGGAGCTTGGCTATGCCCGGCACCCCGAGTTGGAAAGCATGATCCAGCTCGGGGATATCGCCGAAGTCCGCCGGGGCTACCTGGATCCCCCGGCCACAATGATCCGCCATGACGGGCAAAAGGCCCTGGCTATAGGCGTCTCCACCGTGTCCGGGGGCAACGTGGTGCACATGGGCCAGCAGGTGCAGGACTCCCTGGAAGGTCTGCAGGACAGGCTGCCGGTGGGGATCCAGACTGATTTTGTGGCTTTTCAGGCGGACAAGGTCACCGAGGCCATAAACACCTTTATGCTCAATCTCCTGCAGGCCGTGACCATAGTCATTCTGCTGCTTCTGGTGTTCATGGGCATCAGAAGCGGGCTGATCATCGGCAGCGGCCTGCTTTTGACCATCCTGGTGACCTTTACCCTGATGCTGGCCCTGGGTATGGACATGGACAGGGTCTCCCTTGGGGCGCTCATCATTTCCCTGGGTATGATCGTGGACAACGCCATAGTGGTCACCGAAGGCATGCTGGTAAAAATCCAGACCGGGACCAGGAGGCTGCAGGCAGCGGTGGAGAGCGTCAGGGAAACTGGATGGCCTCTGCTTGGAGCCACGCTGGTGGCGGTATTCGCCTTCATGCCCATAGTCCTGGCCTCAGACGACACCGGCGAATACACCCGGGGACTGTTTCTGGTCATCGCCATTTCCCTTATTTCCAGCTGGATCCTGGCCATGACCCTGACCCCTTTGTGGTGTCACATGTTTCTCAGGCGGGGCAAAGCTCAGGGACAGGAGCCAAGCGACCCGTATGCCGGCAGGATCTATCAGCTGTACCGCAGGCTTCTGCATTTGTGCCTGCGCAGGAAAAAAAGCCTGCTGGCCGGCATGGCCCTGCTTTTTGTCCTGGCGGTAATGGGTTTTTACTTAGTGGACAAGACCTTTTTTCCGCCTTCAACCAGGCCTCAGCTAAAGCTTGACTACTGGCTGCCCGAAGGCACGCGCATCCACTCCACTTCCCAGGACCTGCAGAAGGTGGAAGAAGATATCCTCAAGCATCCTGGGGTGGAAAGCGTCACTTCATTTATCGGAGAGGGTGCTCCCAGGTTCTACCTGGCCATGGAACCGCACATGCCCAACCCGTCCTTCGGGCAGGTGATCCTGAATCTGTACCGGGCCTCGGACCTTGATGAGGTCAAGGAGTACGCCCGGGGGTATCTGGAGGAAAATTATCCTCATGCCCAGCCCAGAGTGCGCAAATTTCCCATGGGACCGCCTGTGGAGTTCTCCGTGGAAGTGCGCTTCAGCGGGCCTGATGCGCAGGTGCTTCGAGGCCTTGCCCGGCAGGCAGAAGACATAATGTATAATGATCCAGATTCCAGGGAGGTGCGAAGCGACTGGCGTCAGATGGTCAAGACCTACGACCTGGATTATTCCCAGTCCAGGGGGATTAGGTTCGGGGTGACCCGGGAGGACGCCGCCAGGGCGGTCAAGCTCAATTTCGACGGCCTGCAGGCTGGATTGTACCGGGAGGGGGACAGGATGCTGCCCATTATCCTGCGCCCCCCGGAAGAATCCAGGCAGCGCCTTGAAGACATGTTCGCCTTAGATGTCCGGCCCATGGGCGAGACCCGGGGCGCTCCCCTGGGCCAGGTGGTGTCATCGGCCACACTTGGCTGGGAAGAAGGGGTGATCATCAGGCGCGACCGGCAGAAGACCATTACTGCCCAGTGCGAAGCGGACCAGGGAGGGGGGCAGGCTCTTATGGAGCGCATAAGAAGCGACATCGAGGCCATAGAGCTTCCTCCGGGCTACAGGATGCAGTGGGGCGGGGAATACGAGCAGTCCAGGGATTCCCAGAAGGAGGTCTTTTCCGGGGTGCCCATCAGCTTTCTGTTCATGGCCCTGGCAGTGGTGGCTCTTTTTAATACCCTGCGCCAGCCCCTGATAATCGCCATGGTCTTGCCCCTGGCCATGATCGGAGTGACCCTGGGGCTTCTGGCCACCAGCCAGCCCTTCGGGTTCATGGCCCTTCTGGGGACCCTGAGCCTGTCGGGCATGCTCATAAAGAATGTGGTGGTCCTTCTGGACCGTATAGACAACAATCTGGCCTCAGGTGAAGAACCTTACCAGGGGCTTGTCAACGCTTCGGTGAGCAGGCTCAGGCCGGTGATGATGGCCACCCTGTCCACGGTCATGGGCATGACCCCGCTTCTTCTGGATATATTCTGGCTGTCCATGGCCATTGCCATCATCTGCGGGCTGACCTTCGCCTCAGTGCTCACTCTCCTGGTGGCCCCGGTCCTTTATGCTCTTTTTTTCGGGATAAAGACGCCCCAAGGAAATACGTAAGATCTAGTCTTTTTCCGGGATCCTGCGCGGAAAAAGAGGCCCCTGAGGGGCAACATCCGAAATAAGGAAGGGATCTCATACAACCACCCCCGGCCCCTCCTTGGCTAAGGAGGGGAGCTAGACCGTGGCCAGGATTTACCTGGGTGGTAGAAGTTTAATCACGATCCAGATGGAG
>NZ_QYZY01000030.1:0-14425 GCF_003838035.1 Desulfonatronospira sp. MSAO_Bac3
AAATTTTGCCAAGCTGCATAATCATTACTTAGTGGGGGACAGTCCCCAGGGCCTTGTGCCGGGAACTACCACCGAGGACTCCCATGAATGCCTTCATTTACCTGAGTCTTTTCATGTGCACGCTGTGTTCCATGCTGGAACGCGCCTCGTTTCCCCGGTATGTTCCCACTACAGGCATGATGTTTTCCAGGTCCGGTGCTGCTGCCAGGGCTACGTGGCGGTCCGCCACTGCCAGACCATGGGATGGATCATAGCCGCGCCAGCCCGCCCCGGGAAGATAAACCTCGGCCCAGGCATGCAGCTCTGCCTCCAGAATGTCTTCATCTCCTTCCTGGTATCCGCTAACAAACCTCGAGGCTATTCCCAGCTGCCTGCAAAACTCCACAAACAGTGCAGAGAGGTCTCTGCAGCACCCCTGCCTGGTTTCTAAAAGCCTGGATGGGGGTATAATCCCTGTGTCCCATCGCTGCTCCAGCTTGACATGCTCGAAGATCCAGTTAGTCAGTTGAGACAGAAGGCTTACCACATGGTTTTCATCTCTTTTGCAGGTGTCTGGGTCAAACCAGGAAAAGAAATTGTCGAGCCGAGAAAACCGGGGGGTGAGACAGGATTTAAGGTCGGTTTTCTCCTGGTGGTTTAGACCTGGGGGAATGCCTTGACTGGAGCCCGGCAAGACAAAATCAAAGGGGTTTGTGCGCAGCGTCTGTACTTTGGAAGTACTTTTTATCTGCATTATGGAATGAAAGCCTTCAAACCAGGCCAGTACAAAGGAGTTCCCCCAAACGTCCAGCCCAGTGGAGTAACCCGTGGGCAGAGGGTCTATGCTGATACTGTGCTTCAGCACCTTTTGCCCGGGATCATTGCGGGGATAAAGTCTTAAATAGTGGGGCTCAAAAAAGACTCCCCTGTTAAAATGGTAAACAGTGGTGTTGGTTATGGAATAGATCAATTCTGTCTACCATCCGGGGGCTCTATTGGACTGCGTTTTTCAGGATTTACTTTAGTCAGCCTGGCAGCTATGTCTTCCACCCATTCCGAGGGTAGTTCGTGAACTAAGGACCTCAGCTTTTCCTGCCACCAGGTGGAAATCTCGGACAGTTCATCCTTTTCGTAGCGGTGAGTGACCATGTTTCCGGCATTCCGGTAGTAAAGGATGACATCTACAGGAAAGTCGACATCAGAAGCGCTTATCCTGGTGGAATCGAAGGCCAGGCAGCCCACTTTTAAGGCAAAAGAGAGATCGTCTGTATATTTAAGAGTCCTGTCCAGAACCGGCTTGCCATATCCGCTTTCGCCTATTATGTGATACGGGGTGCCCGGAGTTATTATCACCCAGTTTCCTTCGGGGTAAACAAGGAAAAGCTGATGCGCGGCATCGTTTTTCAGCTGTCCCCCTACAAGCATGTGCATGTTGAAGGAAAGCCCGTTCTGCTTCAGGAAGGCACCGTCCTCTTCAGCCACAACCCTTATGTGCCTGGATATAGCATTTACCGCCTTATAAATCCGGTCAAAAGGCTCCTCCCTTTGCCCCAGTTCTTCATCGAAATAGATTATCACCTTGTCCCGGATGGATCGCAGCCCGGAACTCATGATGAAAAAAGCCCCATTGCCGTTTCCAAAATTGTAACAAGTAATCTTGGGGGCGCTGGTCAGTTCTTTGCCCGAGGTGATCCTGGTATCAGCAATCCCCACGAGTCCCTGTTCTACTGCTATACCCAGACAGAAAGTCATGCAATACACTCCTTTTTATGTAAATCAGCCACCGGCATTAATCTGCTCCTGAACAACCTCCTGCTGAACACCAGGCCATAAAGAGAAAAAAGTGTCAAACACTGCTGTGTCCAGCCTGTTCATCTTCATTTGCAGCTCCTCGGTGAATTCATGCAGCCCCTGATCAAATATATCCTGTATGGTTTTGTATGAGAGACTGGAACAGATCTGCCCCAGGTATCTCTCCGCGGAAGTGGTAAATCGCCCCAGGTTGTTGCCGGTAAGGTCGTGCAGGCATGACTGGGCCTGGGACAGACAGTACAGGATGGAGCGGGGAAATACCCGGTCCAGTATGAGAAACTCAGCTACTTTTTCCGGCACTATTCTGCCGTAATCGTGCCTGAAGGCCTGAAATCCGCTGACAGCCTTAAGCAGAGCCCCCCACTGAATATAATCCAGCGTGGACCCCACATGGTTGATGCTGGGCAGAAGCATGAAGTATTTTACGTCAAGAATCCGTGATGTTTTATCCGCTCTTTCCAGTAAGGCTCCCAGACGAAAAAAACGCCATGGCTCATTATGGGACATGGTTTCCCAGGCGATGCCGCCTATGGTCAGGCTCCTCCACTTTACATCCGCGCAGAAGCTGTTGGGCATCATTTGAATTGTTTCCGGGCGTTCACAGGCATGCTGGACCTGATGATACAGTACATTAATGGCCTCCCACATGTCAGCCGGCAGAATATCCCTGACAAAAATGGCATTTTGCCTGGCTGCCCTGGCGCAGGACAGTATGGAGTTGGGATTGACCGGATCCGCGGTCAGAAAATAAATGCAGCCCTCTTTGCTCTCTTCCTGATACCTGGCCTGGAAATCCTTGTAGTCCCCCGTGGTAACCACCAGGGGCATCCACTGGTCAAGGTACTGGTCCTGGACATCCAGGGTCAAATGCCAGTTGACATCCAGAAATCTGGCTATGTTTCCGGCCCGTTCCAGGTACCTGCTCATCCAGTATACTGCATCCGCTGCTCGGCTCAGCATAAGACAAAAACCTCCTATTCACACAGTACCCATGTGTCTTTGCTGCCCCCACCCTGGGAAGAGTTGACCACAAGGGAGTTTTCTTTCAGTGCCACCCTGGTCAGCCCGGGCACAACCTGGATATCCTGACCATAAAGTATGTATGGCCTGAGATCCACATGCCTGCCTTCAAAACGGTCGTTGACTATCACCGGGGACCGGGAAAGGGAAATCACTGGCTGGGCTATATAATTGCGTGGGCTCTGCTGTATCCTGGCTGCAAAATTCTCCCTTTCTTCCCGGCTGGAGTCCGGCCCCACCAGCATGCCATACCCCCCGGACTCGTTGGCGGGCTTGACCACAAAATGCTGAAGACTGGAAAGGACATGATGCATCTGTCCGGGTTCCCGGCAGAGATATGTGGGGACATTGGGTATAACCGGATCCTCATCCAGGTAATATTTTATTATCTCCGGTACATAGGAATAAACCACCTTGTCATCTGCTACACCTGTTCCAGGGGCATTGGCTATGGCCACCTGGGAATTGCGGTAGGCCTCCATTATCCCAGGAACACCCAGCAGGGAATCCCCGCGGAAACAAAGCGGATCCAGGAATTCATCATCTATGCGGCGGTAAATGACATCTACACGGACCAGTCCATGGGTTGTGCGCATGTGCACATAACCGTCCAGCATCACCAGGTCCGCACCCTCCACCAGAGCCATTCCCGCCTGCTGAGCCAGGTAGGAATGCTCGTAAAAGGCAGCGTTGTAAATTCCCGGGGTGAGCAGGGCCACATTGGGTACATGGTCACTTGCCGGGGCTATGGAATAGAGCATATCCAGCAAGAGCGAGGGATAGTTCTCCACCGGCCGGACCCGGGATTCACTGAAGGCCGCTGGAAGGATATTTTTCATAACCTGACGATTGGCCAGGACGTAGGATACCCCCGAAGGGGTTCGCAAGTTGTCTTCCAGGACCATAAAAATTCCGTTTTGGTCCCGGATGAGATCAGTACCGGATATATGACACCATACACCCTGGGGCGGCTTGAGGCCCAGGCACTTAGGATTATAGCCCGCAGAGGTCTCTATCACCTCCCGGGGAATTATTTTATCCCGGATAATTTTCTGTTCATTGTAGATGTCGTCTAAAAAGAGGTTCAGGGCATAAATTCTCTGCTTGAGCCCCTGCTCCAGCGCTGCCCATTCCCGGGCTTCTATGATTCTTGGAACCATATCAAAGGGGATTATTCTTTCTGAACCCTGTCCCTCACCGTAAACCGCAAAGGTTATGCCCTGATCAAAAAAGGACTGTTTCGCAGCAGCCTGCATGGCCTGGATCTCCTGGAAGGAAAGAGACTCCAGTTTGTCCAGCAGGACCCTGCATCCCGGCCTGGGCCTCTGGAACGACTCGAACATCTCGTCATAATAAGGCCCCGGGTCATAATTGCGGAAGTTTTGTTCCAAAGCAGTCAACATAGACAGCCCCTTCTGATTGCTTCAGGTTCAACTTTAAGGGTTTCCCCTTGCGGACAGCTTTACCGTAACCATTCAGGAGGCACTCAGTTGTAGTTCCTGAATGGTTACTCTTTACCCAGGTACAAAAATGTCAAACCGGATAACAAGCTGCAACCACAGGAACAAGAACGTCTGTAAGGCGCTTTGTTGTCCGGGTTGCTGAAATCTTCAAACCTTAAACATGATTTGCCCCCGTATGTTACCAAGCATCTACTGGACCAGATTACAGATGTGCAACAAATACAGTTGATTTTAATGTCGCCTGTCGAGAGCTGCCCGGACAGATGACAAAAGCCAAAAGACTCAGGATGAAGCGCGTGCCGGGAAAAAATCAAAGACTTATGCGAGGCAGGTTAATAGATGGAGCCTGTTTTCAGAGATCAGACATCAGAGGCCAGTAAAAACAAAGATATATGTCACGCGAACCACGCGAACCACGCGAAGCGCGTGGCAGGACGTGTGGCAGGACGTGTGGCTGAGTTGTTGATTTCTCGACTTTTTGCAGGTGCATCAAAAAAACCGATTTTTTACAATTTTATATCAGACCTTGAAGTACAGTGCACAATTTTGTAAAAAAAATACATCTACAGGCCCTGTCTTACAAAAAAACAACCTGCCCGGTCCGTATCCAGATTAAGTGTCATTAGAAAAAGCCTACCAGGAATTTAAGCCGGACTATTTTTTGCTTGTAAACCTGATCACCGTTCTTTAACGGTCCTGATTTTTATTTTTTAATTCAAACAAATCAAATTCCAGGCATGAACCCTTTATAAGTCCGTGCTGCAGTGACAAGCGAACCAGCCACCACAGAATGCCTGAATGTCTTTACTGTTTTTAGCGGACAGGATTGACTGAACGGACCGACGCAGGGTCAACAACTTTTTCATTCCAGAGGTATTATTAATTCTTGATTTACTGATTGAATTCATTTAATTAAATCTAATCCGCCATCAATCAGCGGCAAACAATTATGTAAAAATTTTGTTTTTCCAGGCTGATACTTAATTTCACCAACCTCTTACCACCCTACCTATGAAGGAGGCAATCCATGAAAGTGCAGGTTAAAGTGCTGGTTTTATCTCTGGTCATGACCATGTTTCTGGGACTGGGCAGTGCCTGGGCCGAAATCAGAATCGGGCTCATGGCTCCCCTCACCGGATCCTGGGCCAGTGAAGGCCGTGATATGAGGGACATTGTTCAGTAGCTGGCGGATGAGGTCAATGCGGCCGGGGGAATCAACGGCCAGGAAGTACATCTAAGGGTTGAAGACGACGGTGGAGACCCTCGCACAGCAGTTTCCGCCGCCAACCGCATGGCTACAAGGGACGTGATCGCTGTCATTGGAACATATGGCTCTTCCATTACCGAAGCCACTCAAAATATCTATAATGATTTCGGAGTCATCCAGGTAGCCAACGGGGCCACATCCGTCCGTCTCACTCAACAGGGGCTCAACTACTTCTTCAGGACCTGTCCCAGGGATGACGAGCAGGGCAGAGTAGCCGCCGAGACCATAGATGAAATGGGCTACAACAGCGTGGCCATCCTCCATGACAGTACTTCTTACGCCCGCGGCCTGGCTGATGAAACCCGCTCACTTCTGGAGCAGGACAACAAGGAAATTGTCTTCTTCGACGCCCTGACACCCGGAGAACGCGACTACAGCACCATCTTGTCCAGGCTTAGAAACGCTGAGCCCGAGATTGTGTTTTTCACCGGATACTACCCGGAAGCCGGCATGCTTTTGAGGCAGAAAAACGAGATGAACTGGAATGTACCCATGCTGGGAGGTGATGCCACCAATAATCCTGATCTGGTCTCTATCGCCGGTACTGCCTCTGCAAAAGACTTTTATTTCCTGAGCCCTCTAGTGCCGCAGGACCTGGAGACTCCCCAGGCCACTGAATTTTTGTCTTCATTCAATGAAATACACGATTCCAATCCCGGCTCCATCTGGGCCGTGCTGGCAGGAGAGGCCTTCCTGGTTCTCACTGATGCCTTGGAAGCCACCGGTTCCACCGACAGGGATGTCCTGGCGGATTACATGCGCGATGAGCTGGAGATTGACGGGCTGACCGGCACCATCTCCTTTGATGAATACGGCGACCGGTACGGTGAACTGTATCGACTGTACCAGGTCGACGACGAAGGCAACTTCGTTATGCAGAATTAGCAAGTCCAGGATCCGGGGTCCGTAGTCCGGGTTTTGGACTGAAAAGGATTGCGGGCTCCGGGTTCCGGGCAATCCGTGGTTGCTGGCACCTGTTATCTGTTCCTGGTTCATTGCTACTGTTCTCATAGCAATTAACAGATAACTTCAGCAATCAATCCGCAAGATCATGGACACTTTAGCTTTATAGCGTCCAGCAGGCCCTCAAAATCTAACCCTGGATATTAAAATGCAATTTTTTTTCGAACAGCTCATCAATGGTCTGGCTGTCGGAGGAATTTACGCGCTGATTGCCCTGGGATACACCATGGTCTACGGGGTCATGCGGCTCATCAACTTTGCCCATGGGGACCTTTTCACCATTGGTGCCTACCTGGGACTTACAGTTCTCACCAGTGTTGCTGTTACTGCCTATCTTGGACCTTTTCTCGGGGTCATACTGCTCATGATGATAATCATGTGCATGGTGGGAGTAGTGGGCGTCGTACTGGAGAGGGTGGCATACCGCCCGGTCCGCCAGGCTGACAGGCTTTCTGCCGTGGTTTCCGCTCTGGGTGCTTCAATTTTTCTCTCCAACTTAGTGATGCTTATCTGGGGTCCAAGGTTCAGGGTCTACCCGGATGACATCCTGCCGCGCATTACTTTGAACATCCTGGGCCTGGATGTACCCTTGATGCGTATCCTGGTGCTCCTGGCTTCACTGATTCTCATGGGCATCCTTTACTATTTCGTCCAGAAAACCAAGACAGGTACCGCCATCCGGGCTGTGGCCATTGACCATGGGGCCTCCAGACTCATGGGCATCAATGTCAACAGGATCATCTCCCTGGTATTTCTCATTGGACCGGCCCTGGGAGGTGCAGCCGGGGTCATGGTTGGACTGTATTACGGCCAGATCAATTTTACCATGGGCTGGGCCTTTGGTCTCAAGGCCTTTATCGCTGCAGTTCTGGGAGGAATAGGCAATATCCCGGGGGCCATGATCGGCGGACTGCTGCTGGGGGTAATCGAGGCCCTGGGGGCTGCTTTTATCTCCACTGCATGGAAGGACGGCATAGCCTTTATTGTGCTCATTCTGATCCTGATCTTCCGTCCCACGGGTATCCTGGGAGAAAGGGTGGCAGACAAGGTCTGAGCAGTACAACCGGGAACTCATAAGCTATTCAGGAAGCAACATGCGCAAACACAAGAATACTATCCAGGTTGTGGCGTTTACCGTCGTCATTCTGGCCTGCCCCTTTTTTCTGGATGCCTACTGGATTGACGTCATCAACAATATCGGCCTTTACGCAGTTCTGGCCCTGAGCCTTAATTTTATTGTCGGGTATACCGGTCTTTTTCATATGGGCCACGCTGCCTTTTTTGCCGTAGGGGCCTATGCAACCGGCATATTAAACACATCATACGACATTCCCATTGTGCTGCTGCTGCCTGTAAGCGGTCTGGCGGCGGCCCTTTTTGCATATCTTGTGGCCAGGCCCATCATTCATCTGCGGGGAGACTACCTGCTCATAGTCACCATAGCCATTGTAGAAATTGTCCGCATCGCCCTGGTCAATGATATTTTCGGCCTTACCGGAGGCTCCAACGGAATATTCGGGATTTCCAGACCGGACTTTTACTTTTTCGATATCCGTACTCCCCACCAGTTTTTCTACTACATCTGGGCCTTTCTGGCCCTGAGTGTGCTGCTTTTTTACAACCTGGAAAAGTCCCGATACGTCAGGGCGCTGAACTACATCAAAAATGACGAGGTGGCTGCCGAGGGCAGCGGAGTCAATGTCGACCATCTCAAGTTGACCGCCTTTGTCCTGGGCGCTTTCTGGGCCGGAATGGTGGGCAATATCTATGCTTCCAAAATGACCCTCATTTCTCCTGCATCATTCAGTTTCTGGGAGTCGGTGATTTTATTCGTCATTGTTATCCTCGGTGGTTCCGGAAGCATCAGGGGGGTAATACTGGGAGCTTTTCTCATAATCGGGCTGCCGGAAATATTCAGGCAGTTCGCCGGAGCCAGGATGCTGGTCTTCGGTGGAGCCATGGTGGCCATGATGGTGTTCAGACCTCAGGGCTTTCTGCCCCCGCTGCCAAGAAAATATCCAGTACATAAAATACAACCCGGAGAAAAGACCTTATGACCCTTCTGAGCATCAAGAACCTGACCAAGAGGTTCGGCGGGCTGCTGGCGGTGGACGATGTCTCATTCGACGTGGAACAGGGCAGAATCGTTGGTCTCATCGGTCCCAACGGAGCAGGCAAAACAACGGTGTTCAACCTGATTACAGGCAACTATATTCCCGATGAAGGGCGGATTATGTTCGACGGCCACAGCCTGACAGGTCTGAAAACCCATAAGATAGTCGCCCTGGGTATTGCCAGGACCTTCCAGACCATAAGGCTTTTCAAGAACCTGACAGTGCTTGAAAACGTAATGGCCGGGTGTCATTGCCGCATGAACTCCGGCATCCTTTCCTCCATGCTGCGCATTCCTTTTCAGCGCAGAGAGGAGCGAATGGCCCTGGCCCGGGCCCTGAAAGAGCTGGAATTTGTGGGCCTTAAGCAGCACATGGATATCAATGCCATGAACCTGTCCTACGGCAACCAGAGACTGCTGGAAATCGCCCGGGCCCTGGCCAGCAATCCCAAGATCATCATCCTGGACGAACCCGCCGGCGGCATGAATGATTATGAGACCACCCAGCTGGTCCTGCTGATAGAAAAAATGCAGAAAAGAGGCCTGACAGTCCTGCTCATTGAGCATGATATGAACCTGGTTATGCGCATCTGCGAGGATATTATCGTTCTGGAACACGGGGCCAGAATAGCTCAGGGCACGCCCGCGGAAATCACCCAGGATCAAAGGGTCATAGAAGCTTATCTTGGAATTGAGGAAGAAGAAGATGAAGAGGATGAAGCCTTTGAAGCTGAAGGCAGGGATTAGACATGCTGCTTAGTGTTAAGGATCTGTTTGTAAATTACGGCAATGTGGAAGCCCTGCACGGCATCAATCTAAATGTCCGGGAGGGAGAAATCGTGGCCATGCTCGGGGCCAACGGTGCAGGTAAATCCACCACCCTCATGACCATTAGCGGCCTTATCAATCCGGTCAAGGGTTCTATCTTTTATAACAACATGGATATTACCACCATGCAGGGCCATGATGTGGTCGCTCAGGGTATTGCCCAGGTGCCCGAAGGCAGGCGGGTCTTCTCCACCTTGACGGTACAGGAGAACCTTGACCTGGGGGCATTTACCATGACCGACAAAGACAGGATCAACAGGAGACTGGAGTGGAATTTTGAGCTTTTCCCCAGGCTGAAGGAACGCAAAGACCAGCTCGCAGGCACCCTGTCCGGTGGTGAGCAGCAGATGCTGGCCATAGCCAGGGGTCTTATGGCCCATCCAAAGCTTCTGTTGCTGGATGAACCAAGCCTTGGCCTGGCCCCCATCCTGGTCAAATCAATCTTTGAAAAAATAAAGGAAATAAATGCCGAGGGCCTGACAGTACTGCTGGTGGAACAAAACGCCCGGGCCGCCCTGAAACTGGCCCATAGAGGCTATGTCATGGAAGTGGGCAGAATTGTTCTGGAGGACAGTGCGGATAAGCTTCTGAAAAACCCGGACGTACGCAAGGCCTATCTCGGAGGATAAACAGATAAGGAGAAAGAATGCCTTCCCAACACGAACAGATCCTGCAGGATGCAGTCAATCTTGCAGTTAGATGGCAGAATCGCGCCAACACTCTCCTCACCAGTGAAGAAAAAAGCATTCAGGAGCAGATGAACCGGCTGTTGACCCACCCCATGGACAAGGTGGTGCTGACCCGTCTTATCGACCAGTGTTTCCGCTCCCATGATCATGAGCGGGTGGCCGACCAGGTCAACCATTTGCTGTCTGTGTACGGGGTACCGGATTTTTTCTCCCGGGTGGAGCGCCTTCTTATCCAGATGTTTGTGGGGATGGGCAGGCACTTTCCCCATTTTTCCGTGCCCAGGCTTGTGCAGCAGATGCGCAATTCTTCCTCCAGGGCCATTATCCCGGGAGAGGAAAAAGCCCTGCACAACCACCTGGAAAAGCGCAAAAAACAGGGCGTGCGCATGAATATCAACCATCTCGGTGAGGCTGTTCTGGGTGAAGACGAGGCCGCGCACCGTCTTGAGACTTATATCCAGGACATGCAGAATCCTGATGTGGAATATATATCCGTAAAGATCTCCACCCTTTATTCCCAGATCTCTTCCCTGGCCTTCGAGCATACGGTGGAGATTATGAAAGATCGTCTGTCCAAGCTTTTCCGGGTGGCCAGGGAAAACTATTTCGTCCGCAGCAACGGTCAGAAAGTGCCCAAGATAGTCAACCTGGACATGGAGGAATATCGGGACCTGGAAATAACTTATGAGGCCTTCATCCGGACCCTGGAGCAGGATGAGTTTCGGGATTATTCTGCAGGTCTTGTTCTCCAGGCCTACCTGCCGGATGCTTTCTCCAAGCAGAAAAAGCTCACAGAGTGGGCTTTGAAGCGGGTTGCTGCCGGGGGAGCTCCGGTTAAGCTGCGCATTGTCAAGGGAGCCAACCTGGAGATGGAGCTTCTGGAGTCTTCGCATTTCAACTGGCCTCTGGCCACTTATGACAACAAGCTGGATGTAGATGCCAACTTCAAACGCATGCTGACCTACGGCATGGAGCCTGAACGTATCCAGGCGGTCCATCTCGGAGTGGCCTCTCACAATCTTTTTGAGCTGGCCTATGCTCACGAGCTGGGACATGTCATGGAGGTTACGGACTGGTTCTGGTTTGAGATGCTTGAAGGCATGGCGGACCATGTCCGCCGGTCCCTGCAGGAAAGCGTAAAAGACATACTGCTCTATGCCCCGGTAGCTTCCAGAGAGCAGTTTATCAATGCCATCGCCTATCTCATCCGGCGTCTGGATGAAAACACTTCCCCGGAAAATTTTCTGCGCTATGCCCCGCATCTGACTACCGATTCAAAGGCCTGGTCCTTTCTAAAGAATCAGTTTCTTCAGTCCTGCAGACACATGCAGGATGCTCCGGACAGCCCCAACAGGACCCAGGACCGCAATGAGGAAAATTTTCCTGAAGATATGGGGAGCTACTGGACCAGAACCTTCCGCAATGAGGCTGATACGGACTGGTCTTTGCGGTCTGCCCCTGTATGGGCAGGCAGTATCCGCGACAAATGGATGAATGATGGTCAAAAGCCTCCTTTGCGCATACCTGTGGTTGTCGATGGAGAGGAGATATTCAACGGGTCAGAAACCCGGGAGATTGTGGATGTATCCACTCTTGATGAGGCAAAAGACAGAAAAGTCGTAAGTGCAGTCTATTGCCTTGCCGACAGCGGCAACATTCAAAGAGCGATTCAGGTGGCCAAGGATGATCCCGACGGCTGGAGAAATACAAGCCTTGATGAACGCCACCGCATCCTGGACCTGGTGAGCCATGAACTGCGCCGGGCCCGGGGCGACCTTATCGGTTCAGCGGCTGCCAACTGGGGCAAGCTTTTTACCGAGAGCGATCCGGAAGTCTCCGAAGCCATTGATTTTACAGAGCTTTATCCGCATTCAGCCCGGATCTACAAGGACCTGAATGTTTCCTGCTCGCCCAAGGGGACAGGCCTGGTGATTGCGCCCTGGAATCTGCCCATTGCCATCCCCTGCGGAGGCATTGTGGCCTCCCTGGCTGCAGGCAATACGGTTTTATTCAAGCCTGCATCAGCCTCAGTGCTGGTGGCCTGGGAACTGGTTCAATGTTTTTATCGGGCCGGAGTCTCCAGAAAAGTCCTGCAGTTTATTCCCTGTTCAGGCAGTACTGCCGGGGACGAACTTACTAAACATCCGGACGTGGACTATATCATTCTCACCGGCGGCACGGATACCGGCATGCATATCCTCAAAAACCGCCCGGATGTTTTCCTGGCTGCTGAAACCGGTGGCAAAAACGCCACCATAGTGACCTCCATGTCTGATCGCGACCAGGCCATCAAAAATATCATTCATTCGGCATACAGCAACAGCGGACAGAAATGCAGCGCTACCTCTCTGGTGATTCTGGAAAAGGAGGTCTACCAAGACGAGCTCTTTAAGCGTCAGTTAGTGGATGCAGCCAGGAGCTGCAGCACTGGTTCGGCCTGGGAATTTCAAAACAAGGTGGGGCCGCTTATTGCTCCGCCTCAAAAAGACCTGCTGCGGGCCCTGACAGAATTAGAGCCAGGGGAAACCTGGGTCCTCGAGCCCCGGCCCAGCCCGGCCAATCCTTATATCTGGAGTCCGGGGATAAAATGGGGTGTGCAGCCGGGAGGTTATACCCACATGACAGAGTTTTTTGGGCCGGTTATCGGGGTCATGCGCGCTGAAAACCTGGAACAGGCCATAGAACTGGTGAATATGACCGGGTATGGTCTTACTTCCGGACTGGAGAGCCTGGATCAGCGGGAACAGGAAATCTGGAAAAAAGGCGTCAAGGCCGGCAACCTGTACATAAACAAAGGTACCACAGGGGCCGTAGTGCTGCGCCAGCCCTTCGGCGGCATGGGCAAATCCGCCCTGGGTGCTGGAATCAAGGCTGGAAGCCCCAACTATGTCTATCAGTTCATGGATTTTACTGAAACCGGCTATCCCGAATCCGGTGCGGTGCAGCAGGAATCACACCTTCTGCGCACAGTCAACGAATGGGAGATAGATCTGCGCTGGAACCGCATCCATGAAGACATAGCAGAAGACATCACCAGAACAATATATGCAGTTAAAAGCTACCTGTACCAGTGGGAGAAGGAGTTTTCCAAGGAGCACGACTACTTTCACCTGCGTGGTCAGGACAATGTGCTGCGTTACCTGCCCAAGGGCAGGGTAGCCATCCGGGTGCACCCTGATGACAGCCTTTTTGAGGTCCTGGGGCGCTCTGCAGCCTGCATTGTTACAGGATGCAAGCCTGTCATCAGTCTGCCTGCTGGACTTGAAAATGCAGTGACCGGTTTTCTGGACAGTACAAGGGGCAGACTGTTCAACAGGGATGTGCAGATAATTGAGCAAACTGATGAAGAGCTCTGCGAAATGATCCAGGAACTGGACCGGATCCGTTATGCCGGTCCAGAACGGGTACCTGAAGTGGTTTATGCCCGGGCGGCTGAAACCGGGTTTTACATCTCCCGGACTCCGGTCTTTATGGAGGGGCGCTTAGAGTTGCTGCAGTATCTCCAGGAACAAAGCATAAGCAACAACTACCATCGTTATGGCAATCTTGGAGAAAGGGGGCTTATCTGACAGGAACCAGTCAGGCAGAAGTCAAGGGGCGGGAGACAAAAGCGCCGCAGCTGTACCCGGCGGTCAACCGGCTGGGGGAGCCTGCAGCCAGGAGAAAACCGGAATCAAGCGTGCTGGAACAAATAGACTGTTTTTAGCCGCAACTTGCATCCCGCCTTCCCGACCCGGCCGCGCAGTGCGCTGTGTGGCCAGCTTCGGATTTCCGGACTGCAGTACTTTGGAGCATCAGGACACAACTCTGAAGTCAACCTGCATCAAGTGCAATGCTTATTGAGTACCCGCTCCAGGTCCTCTTTCTGTACCGGCTTGGCCAGGTAGTCATCCATTCCTGCATGCAGAAATCTCTCTCTGTCTCCATCCATGGCGTAAGCGGTTAAAGCTATTATGGGAATTCGGGAAGTCTTGGATTCAGGTACTTCCAAATTCGGGGATTGAGGAATTGAGGAATTGAGGAATTCCGGGATACGTTCTCCCATCTCTGACGTCCGGTCTCCGTCCTCTGTCTCCTGACCTCTGTCCTCTGACCTCTGATTTTTGATCTCTGACTTCTGATTTCTGTCCCCTGCCCTCTGCTCCATGCCTGCCCCGTGAAACAGCCCAAAGGGCTCCCTGTCGTAGACAAGGGTTTCACTGGGCCCCCCTGCCCCATGCTCCATGCCCCTTGCCCCATGCTCCATGCTTCTTATCCGCCGCGTGGCCTCCACCCCGTCCATAACCGGCAT
>NZ_QYZY01000300.1:0-3895 GCF_003838035.1 Desulfonatronospira sp. MSAO_Bac3
CTATATTGTGGATTGTCAGCACCGTCTTCCCAGGCATGTTCATGATCTTCATCCAGCCCGGCAGGTATCCCATGACCCAGTCGTTTATGTGGACAATATCCGGATTCTTTTCCTGGATCAGGGGCAGACAGGCCCTGCAGAAAAAGGAAAAGCGCAGTGCGTCATCAAAGTAAGGTATTTCCCGGCTGTACACATAAGGGGTGGAAT
Organism: Desulfonatronospira sp. MSAO_Bac3; assembly: GCF_003838035.1. Taxonomy (NCBI): domain Bacteria; kingdom Pseudomonadati; phylum Thermodesulfobacteriota; class Desulfovibrionia; order Desulfovibrionales; family Desulfonatronovibrionaceae; genus Desulfonatronospira; species Desulfonatronospira sp. MSAO_Bac3. The sequence continues at coordinate 208 of NZ_QYZY01000300.1, forward strand.
AATCATTCTTGAAGAGCAGGGGATGATTGAAGGGGGCTTTGTCCGGCTTTTGGGAGTAATCCGTCTCAAAATAGGCCGGGTTTTTCAGCAGGTTCACCGGAACCCCGCGGGTTTCTGTGCGCAGGATACTTATCTGCTCTCTTGCGCCGTGAAATGTCAGGGAGTATTCATATTCCGGGGTCAAAGATTTCAGCGCGGGGTCTTTCTGCAGGGTCTGCCCATAGCAGGGGGTGACTATTTCTATGTCCACTCCCTGTTCTTTCAGGGCAGGGGGAAGTTCCCCGGCCACGTCTCCCACTCCGCCAACCTTGGAAAACGGCTTGCATTCTGCTGCAATATACAGGACTTTCATCTTGTTCACCTGTGATGAGCTGGTTTTAGCAATTCGATTTTCAGCAGAGCCTGGTTCCGTCTGGTACATGGGCATCGGGCACCGCCAGGACCACTGCTCCGTTCTGGTCATGAAATCCGGTCACCAGGCACTGGGACATGACCGGGCCTATCTGCCTGGGGGGAAAGTTGATCACAGCTATTACCTGTTTGCCAGGCAGGGAGTCCCTGTCGTACAAGTCAGTGATCTGCGCGCTGGATTTGAGGGTGCCGATTTCCTGACCAAAATCCACCACCAGTCTAAAAGCAGGTTTTTTTGCTTCGGGAAAATCATGGACTTCGGTAATGGTTCCGACTCTGATGTCTACTTTCTGGAAGTCATTCCAGTCAATCTGGCTCATATATACCCCTGAATTGTGGTGCTTATGGTTACCTGCTGAATCTGGAAGTTTTTAATAAAAAAATCAAGTTGTTTCATGCTTGTTTAAGTATTTGAAAAGGGTAGTTACATGTCTTCAACTCCACTTATAAGTTGTCATGGTATAAAGAAGGCCTATTCCGGCAGGGAACTCTTTTCAGAGCTCAGCCTGGGTTTTTTCCCCCAGGAACGTACCGGCCTCATAGGACCCAACGGATCGGGCAAGTCTACCCTGCTCAAGATCCTGGCCGGAATGGAAACCCCGGACTCGGGTGAACTTACAGTCAGGCGGGATACAAGGCTGGTTTACCTTCCCCAGACTGAAAATTTTGACCGGGACCAGACGGTTGAGCAGGCCCTTATGCAGGTCATGGAGAGTGTAGACCATGATCCGGAAAGCTATGTCAGCCTGAAAAAAACAGCCGGGCAGATGGGCTTTTTTCACCTGGACACCATGGTCTGTACATTGTCCGGGGGATGGCTCAAAAGACTGTCCATGGCCAGGGCGCTTTTGCAGGAGCCTGACCTGCTGCTTCTGGACGAACCTACCAACCACCTGGACCTGGAAGGAATACTCTGGCTGGAAAATGTCCTTAAAAATCCGGATTTCGCCTTTGTCCTGGTGAGCCATGACCGGGCTTTCCTGGAAAATGTTACCAACCGGATAGTGGAATTGAGCAGGATATATCCGGAAGGGTGTCTGCGGGTGGAAGGCAGCTACTCCACCTTCCTGGAGAAGCGCCAGGAATTTACCCAGTCCCGGGAAAAGCTGGAGCAGAGACTGGCCAGCAAGACCCGCAGGGAAATCGAGTGGCTGCGCCAGGGGCCCAAGGCCCGGACCACAAAGGCCAAACACAGAAAAGAAACCGCCTTGGCTCTGCAGGAAGAGCTAAGCCAGGTGAGATCCAGAAATGCCGGAAACAGGGCGGCTGAAATTGAATTTTCCGGTACCGGCCGCAAGACCAGAAAGCTTCTTCACTGCAGAAATGTTTCCTGCAAGCGCCAGGGCCGCACACTCCTGGAAGGCCTTGACCTGACTCTTTCTCCGGGAAACCGTCTGGGCATAGTGGGCCGAAACGGTACCGGCAAAAGCAGTCTGCTGGAGATCCTGTCCGGGGAGATGGAACCGGACTCGGGTACGGTGCAATGGGCTGAGGGACTTAAGGTGGTACATTTTGACCAGAACAGGGAGCAGCTGAACCAGGAACAGAGCCTGCAGGAGTCCCTGTGCCCCAGCGGCGACCAGGTGGTTTACCAGGGCAGGGCTTTGCACGTGGTGTCCTGGGCCAGGCGCATGCGCTTTGACCCGGACCAGCTCCCCCTGCCGGTGTCCAGGCTGTCGGGAGGTGAACAGTCCAGGCTGCTTATTGCCAGGCTCATGCTCAAGCCTGCCGATGTCCTGCTTCTGGACGAGCCCACCAACGACATCGACATCCCCACCCTGGAAATTCTGGAGCAGAGTCTGGAAGAATTTCCCGGGGCCATAGTGCTTATTTCCCATGACCGGATGTTTCTGGACAATCTCTGCGACAGGCTTCTTTACCTGGACGGTCAGGGCAGGGCCACTTTTGTGGCCGATTATGTCCAGTATATACGGGAAGCTGCCCAGACGGACAAGCCTGAACAAAAAGTTCAGTCCGGGAAAAAAGCAAAGCCCAGACCAAGGCAGCAGAACAAGATGTCATTCAAGGACCAGCGGGAATATGAAAGCATTGAAGGCGATATTGAAAAGGCTGAAAACGAAGTGGCCGGCCTCAAGGAAAAGATGAACCGTCCGGAAGTCATGAGTGACGCCAAGGAACTGGAAAGGCTTTGCAGTGAACTGGAACAGGCTGAAGCCGGTCTGATGCGGCTTTACGCACGCTGGGAGGAACTTGAGGAAATGGCTGAAAAGTGCAGCAGGTGATATGCTGAAAACTTGAACATGGTTAATTGAAGACGCGCCTGCAAGTAACACTGTTGCAGGCGCATCCTGTAATCATTTGATTTTTTTATTTGTGCTGCCTGGCAGCTAACCTTGCTTTGAGGTTTGCTTACAGCTTGCAGGCCTCGCCGCCTTCGCAATAGTTGCGGATGAACTGCCCCAGCTGAATGCCGAAATTGTAGCACTTTTTACCCAGAAGGCAGTTGTCTACATCAGTATCTTCCAGGTGTGTTGAAAGTTTGTTGCCGTCTTTTTCGAAAGTGGCCTCCCAGGCCTTTTTTTCGGAATTGTAGTCAATCTGAAGCCCCACTCCGTATTGAGCGATCTCGGGATAAATCTCTTGAAGTTTATTTTTGATGTCAGAAGCCTGTGTAGCCATAAAGCCCTCCTTTGGTTATTGTTCGAGTTGCTGAAAAATCTTTTTCGCCGTTAAAACTCCAGATACAATAAATCCAGATCTTTTTATTGGCAATACCTTTAGTCAATAGCTTGATAATCACTGCTTGATATCTTCCGGCCCTGGATGTATTCATGCCTCCAGGTTTTGCAGGCATGTTACTGGCCTCTTTGCCAGCGAAAATAGACAAATACCCTGCCCGAGTTGTCTTTATCCCTGTTGATCCGGTGGTAAGTGCTTTTTATGTCATCCCGGTCCAGAAAGCGCAGGACTCGTTTTTTCAACTGTCCTGTTCCTTTTCCGCAGATTATCTCCAGTTCTTTGGCTTTTTTCTGCCTGGCTTCCTGAAAGGCGTTTTCCAGGGCGGCATCGATCTCGCGACCCTTGTTGAAGATCGGGTGCAAATCAAGGCTAAGACGCCTGCTGGACATTTTATTATCACCTTTTGTTTTGGTTGAGTCAAAACAGAAAAACTGTTCAGCTTTATCTGCATTATTCATTCATTATTTGACTTAAGTCAATGAACGATTTGCCCGGCTTGTGCAACCATCAGAGGAAATTGACTTGCAGATCAGCATCTCGCTTCTGAACCCGGCAAAAGCAATTATTGTGTTGAGAA
>NZ_QYZY01000301.1:0-2320 GCF_003838035.1 Desulfonatronospira sp. MSAO_Bac3
GAATATGCTCTGCAGAAGCTTTTCCTTGTCCAGCTTGATCTGGTAGTCGTCTATGCCTACCTTCTTGCCCCGGGCCACGTCCTCTTCCCCGGCCAGGGAGGTCAGGGCCAGGACCGGCAGGTGATTAAAGCGGTCATCACTTTTTATATGTTCAGTAAGTTCAAAGCCGTCCATGTTGGGCATCTCCAGGTCCGTGACCACAAGCTGTACCTCGCCCGGGTTGTCCTGCATGTACTGCCAGGCCACAGCCCCGTCCTCGGCAGCGACTACTTCATAGCCTTCATCCTGGATAAACTTTTTGACCTGATTGCGGAAAAAGTCCGAGTCCTCCACCAGGAGTATCTGGGTGCCACCTTCCTGTTCCAGGGACTGGACCTTTTCGCGGCTTTCAAACCACTGCGGGTTCAGGGTCTCCATGAATTCGTAGATATCAACGATCAGAGTGGTATAGCCCTCCAGCACTGCAGAACCGGAGATACCGTTTTGCTTCAGGGTGAAATCGTCTATCTCCACGCGCACTTCCCTGGCATCCACAGGCGGAGAGGCCAGAAGACCCACCTCGTGCCCGGCCATATAAAAGACAATCACCACCAGTTCGCCTTCCAGTTCCAGATGTTCCACGCTGGCGGCCTCGTGCAGGGCAAAGACCGGCAAAACCCCGCCGCGGTACTGGATGACCTTTTTGCCCCCGGTGATTTCTATGTCCTCGGCCTTGATAAGCTCCACCCGGGCCACCAGGTCCAGGGGTACGGCGCAGTGTTCTCTGGGTCCGTTATTGAACAGAAACAGGCTGTGCAGATCCTTCTCCTTTTCGGTCTCCTGCTCCCGGGCCATTTCCTGGGCCTTTTCCGTGCCGGCCATGGAGGAAAGCTCGGCCAGCCTGGCCATGCCCACCACATCCAGGATCAGGGCCACATGACCGTCGCCCATGATGGTGGCCCCGGCATATCCGTCGCAGGCCTTGAGATGGCGGCCCAGGGGCTTGACCACGATTTCCACGGAGTCGTGCAGCTCATCCACCACCAGGCCGTACTTGAAGGTCCCGGAATAGACCACAACAATATTTATATCTTCCTCGCCGGAAATGGACCATTTGCTGGCTTCGATGACCTCTTTTTCCAGGCCGGCGTCCTCTGACCGGCTCTTCTCAGATGTCTGAGCGCTGGTTTCGGCCTTTTTATCCTGCCTGTCCTTTCTGGACCTGGCCTCTTCTATTGAGGTCACCCTGGCTTTGGACCGGGTGTTTTTCTGGTCCAGCCTGAGAATTTCATTGAGTCCCACCAGGGGGATAAGCTCTCCCCTTAATATGAGCACCTGGGCATCCCCCACCACCTCGATCTTTTCCTGCACCTGCTGGGCCGGGATCTGGATAAGCTCGTCCACGTTGATCTGGGGGATGGCAAAACGCTCCTGGCTCACGGAAATAAGCAGGCTGGGAATAATGGCCAGGGTCAGGGGCAGCTTGATCCGGATGGATGTCCCCTTGCCCTCCTCAGTGTCGATGTCCACCTGGCCGCCCAGGCGGTCCAGGTTGCTCTTGACCACGTCCATGCCCACACCGCGGCCGGAGACATCGGTGATCTGATCCGCGGTGGACAGGCCGGGCAAAAATATGAGCTGGGCCTTGTCCTTGTCGGACATGGTCCGGACCTGCTCTTCGGTAATGAGCCCCTTGTCCAGGGCCTTTTCCACGATCCTCTCCACCGGTATGCCCTTGCCGTCGTCGATAATCTCAATATTGACCTGGCCTGCAGCGTGAAAGGCCTTGAGTACTATCTTGCCCTGGGGCTTCTTGCCCTTGGCCACCCGCTCGTCGGGCTTTTCTATGGCGTGGTCCGCGGAATTGCGCACTAAGTGGGTCAGGGGGTCGGACAGACCCTCGATAATGGTCTTGTCCAGCTCCACCTCCTTGCCTTCCAGGTAGAGCTCAATGTCCTTGCCCAGGCTCTGGGACATGTCCCGCACCACCCTGGGAAACTTGTTGAAGACGTTGCTCACCGGCTGCATGCGGGTGAGCATGATGGCCTCCTGCAGCTCCGAGGTCACCAGGTCGATGCGCTGCCCGGCCAGGTTTATAGTCTGATCATCCTGGGTGGAAATGGCCTGCATGAGCTGATTGCGGCTTAAAACCAGCTCTCCAGCCAGGTTCATGAGGTTTTCCAGAAGGCCTACGTTGACCCGCAGGGAATCAGGCATGGACGAGGTCTGAGCCTGAGCAGCCTGCTTGTCCTGTGGCTTTTTATCCTTGTCCGGCTGGGTCTTTTGCGGCCTGGCCTGGCTTTTTTCTTTTTGTTCAGCTTGGGGTGGTGCTGGCTTTTCC
>NZ_QYZY01000302.1:0-1913 GCF_003838035.1 Desulfonatronospira sp. MSAO_Bac3
CAAGGGCATTAAACCGGGAGCCAGGACAAAAATGTTTTTCTCTTAATCAATCTCTTAATCCTGTTAATCCTGTCAAAAAACTCTTTTATTTATTGGGTTGCGGGCATAGCCAGCCTTAGGAAGAAGTATGGGTGTATGGGGGTATCCATGTGTGGGTGTTAAGATGTTTTGACTCCCATCCTCCCATACGCCCTTACTCCCATACTTCTTAAGGCCGGGGGTGGTTGTAACCGATCCCTTCCTTTTTCTGAAGCCTTACTATTGAAGGATTGCCAGTCCCTTTGAGATACAAATAAGTGTAACCATTCAGGGGGGCAGGTACCGGCCAGGGGGACAGTCCCCTGGCCTTGTGCCATTAGTCACCACCGAGGACCCCCTGAATGGTTACAAATAAGTGATGTTGCAGGGTTAACTGGTTACACACAGCAAGAGCCGTTCCTGTTTTGTTTGAGGTTGCTTATGTACCAGCCCTGACAGGCCGGGAACACAGAAATGTCAGCGATCAACAAAAACTTTTCAGGCGTTTTTTGATTGCCAAGCGGAGCCTTAATTTTTGCACTGCTTGCTTTTTTCTACAAAAAGGTAGTTTTTTCTACATAAATGTTGGTGTACCCAGGGCAGGAAGTTCGTCCCATCAACTTAAAATAAGGAGAATTTATTTATGTCTGCACTAAAAGACAGCACCATGATTGTTACCGGTGCTTCCATGGGAATAGGCAGAGCCCTGGCCCTGGGCCTGGCCCATGAAGGGGTGAATCTGGTCCTCAATGCCAGAAGCCGGGAACCTTTGCATGAAACTGCACAAAATTGTTCAGGACATCATGTTATGGTCAGGACAGCGGCCGGTGATATCTCCAGGGTGGAGACCGTAAAGCAGTGCGTAGAAAAGGGCCGTGAGATGGGCGGCCCGACCGGTTTTATTCATGCAGCCGGAATACTCAGCCCCGGGGCGTATCTGTGGGAAATGCAGGAGGAGTCCTTCAATGAGGTCATGGATTCCAATGTAAAGGCCTCTTTTCTCCTTGTACGGTATGCTGTACCTGAAATTATGAATCGTCAGAACGGACTGGCGGTTTTCGTGGGCTCTGGTGCTGCAGAAATTACTCAGCCGGGGATAGGTGCATACTGCTCAGCCAAAGCCGCTGAAGAACATCTGGCCAGGCAGCTTGCCGCAGAAACAGACAGGATTACTTGTTTCGTGTTTCGCCCCGGCATTGTTGATACAAGAATGCAGGATCAGGCCAGGCAGGCTCAAGGAGGAGCAGCCGGTCATCTGCACCGGGTGTTCAGGCCGTGGAAGGAAAGAGGGGAGCTTTTGACTCCAGAGCAGTCTGCTGCCGGTCTGATTAAACTTCTGAAGGGCGACTTGAGCAAGCTGCACGGGGGAATATTCAGGGCCGGGGAGTAATGATCCGGCTGTAAAAGACCTTGAGGATATCGATTTACAAGTTGACAAACAACCAGTCTTGGGTATTTTAGTAAAAAATTTCATCAGGGTGTCATGGCTTTTTTAACCTGTTATTTCTGGAGGGTGCCAAATGAGTGTTAAAAGATTGGTGATGAACAAAAGGATTTGCATGTTCATTCTGGCGTTTTATTCTTTAGTGGCTTTTATCCCTTCCACCGGCGAAGCCTCGCTCATAGAAAGCCGCCTTTCCACCGGAGAGAAAATGTCGGAACGATCTGAAAAGATTGAATCCATCAGAAATGCCCTGGAACATGAGGTAGTGGCCCAGAGGCTGGCTGATTACGGCCTTTCCCAGGAAGAAGTAATGGCCAGAATGGAAGGCCTGGATGATGAACAGCTGCATCAGCTCGCAACCTTGTCCGACGAAGTCGGAGGTGGGGGTGTCGGCCTGGCTATCGGAGTATTGCTTGTTGTTCTGCTGGTGGTTGTTATACTCCAAATCAGC
>NZ_QYZY01000031.1:0-2484 GCF_003838035.1 Desulfonatronospira sp. MSAO_Bac3
AGCCTTCCTGCTTTACAGACTGCATGAGCATCTCTGTCATTTCCCGGTCCAGGCCCAGTTCGTCCCCAAGCTCACTCCAGGTCAGACCAGACTCTTGAAAGCTATCTTTGAGTTTCTGAATTTTCTGCTCGCTTATCCCCTGCTCCCGAAGCATGGTTTTTACGGCGTCCATGTCCTCTTCAGATATTTTTTGATCCAGGCGTAGCCCTGCCGATTCGTACTTCCGGGAATCACCTTCACGGGAGGCATTTTTTACAGCCTGCATGAGCATCTCTGTCATTTCCTGGTCCAGACCCAGTTCATCCCCAAGCTCACTCCAGGTCAGACCGGATTCATTAAAACTCTCTTCAAGATTTTTTATTTCCTGCTCACTTACACCCTGCTGCCTGAGAAAATCCTTCACACCGGCAAATTCTTCCCGGCTGAGCTCCTGTTCATGGCGGCCTTCACCTGCATCAGGGAGTGGATTATAATCGGAAGGCAAAGGACTCTTGTTGTTCTGGGGGGACTGCAAAGCGTCCTGGAAAACGTCCCGGAAACCATCGTTGAACTCACCTCCGCCAAACCTGGAGGAGTTCATGCCCGGCAACAAGTCACCGGAAGATTGCGATATGTCCATAAGGGGAAAATTTTGCATGGTTGTTCTCCTTGGCAGGGAATATATCAATTCCTGTTCCACAATCAGGAGAACCAGGCAAAAAATCTTGCAGATGTATGGCTGAGACTTAAATCAAAACAAAAAACAGGTGACTGTTCACCTTGATAATGCTTTTGTCGGCTCGGTATCGGGATCAGTACCGAAAAGACAAGAGTGGGGAACAGATACTTGTTTCTTATAATCATCTTCACATTTCGCGCTTGACGCGAAGTGTGCAAAAAATTTCGCTTCTTTGATAAGGGGTGAAAAGGAAAGCTGAAAGGCAGGGCTGAGGGGCTAACTCTGCTCCAGGTTCAAGCTGCGGGAAATTTCTTCAAGGGAGGGATAGGTTGCAAACAGGTCCCAGAGATTGACCAGCTTCAGGGTCTTGATGACCTGTTCCGAGGGGTTCAGCAGGCAGAATTTTCGGCCTTCCTGCAGACTGCGGTTGTTCAGGGCGGTGACAAAGCCTATTCCGGCACTGTCCATAAAGGCCACCCCGGACAGGTCCAGGGCCATCACCTGCCAGGGACGGCTGAAAAGGTCTTCGAATTCTTTCTTGAGGTCATCCACGATCTCCATGGTCATCTCCCGGGAGATGTCCACTATGAGCATGTTGCCCTTATCCTCTATATGCACTCTTTCCATTGCTCCGGCTCAACTTTTTTGGTGAATGAAAAAATATTGCTGTCCTCTACCCGGGAATAATCAAAGGTATGCATCACCTGGCGCATTATGTAGATGCCCCGCCCGGATTCCTGGTTGTTATCCGGAAGGGTCCAGGGGCACTGAAACTCCCGGCCCCAGTCCCGTATCTGCAGGGCCACCTGGTCATATTCCACAATATCCAGCTTTATTTCAAGCTCCCCCGGCAGCCCCTGGTATGCATGAAGGGCCGCATTATTGCAGGACTCCGTCAGCACCAGCTCCAGGTCGAACAGTACATCAGAGGTTACAAATGTGTCCAGAAAAGACTTTACCGCCCGGGCGATCATCCTGGCCCGGCAGGGCGTGACTGTATCCTTGAGGATAAGCTGCAGCATCGCCACCTCCAGCCCCTTAAAGATTTGTCCTGACCCACAGGGCGGTGAGATCATCCCTGAACCAGACCCTGTCATTGCCTATACCCTTAAGCCTTTCCTTGAGCGCCTCCAGCCCGAAACAATCCTGGAGGATCATCTGCTGAACCTCGCTTCGAAACCTGTCCAGGCCCAGGATCTCCCCCGGGGCCGTCTCCCACTCATAGAAACCATCGGTGTACAAAAAGGCCTTGAGGCTTTGTTTAAAGGAGATCTCCCCTGCAGATATGTCTAAAGGAAAAATGCCCAGGGGCCTGCAATTGGGCTGAGCCTCGTGCATTATTTCCTGATCGGCCAGAAAGAACCCGGGGCAGTGCCCGGCATTGATATAAGAAAGAGTTCTCGCCCCAAGGTCCAGGTCGCAGGCCAGCAGGGTGACAAAATCAGCCTCGCCCCCCACTATCTGGCACAGATCGGTGTTTACGAAACCCACCACCTGCTCCAGGGGAAAATAGTTACGCCAGGACATGCGGAAAATGGCCCGTACAGTGTTCATGATGAAAGCGGCCCTGGCCCCGTGCCCGGAAACGTCAGCCACAACGAATCGCAGAGTGTCCGGACCTACAGGAAAAAAATCGTAATAATCCCCGCTGGCCCTCCCTGATGGCAGATACATCCAGTCCAGGTCAATCCCGGGAAACTCGAATCCGTCCCGGGGCAGCAGCCTGGCCTGAAGATCGGCTACCATGTCCATCTCCGCGGAAATGACGGAATAGGCCTTGCGCAGCTCTTCCAGGATGAACACCTGCCTCTTGGCCACCCTGACCC
>NZ_QYZY01000303.1:0-15704 GCF_003838035.1 Desulfonatronospira sp. MSAO_Bac3
ACCCCGGCAAAGTAGGAGAAAGTCCCTTCCGGTCCCAGGTAGACCACTTTCTGGGGCTGCTGAAGGCTGCGCGACGATGAAAGGATCTCCCGGTAGATGCTCCTTAAATGCTCATCCGGCAAAGGACCGGGGTTTTTCTGCGCCAGACCGTTTAAGACCTCTTTTTCCCGAAAGGGCTTGAAAACATTGTCCTTAGACTGGGACTTGATGCTGCCCACTTCTAAGCTGAGCCCCGCCCGGCGGTTTAGAATCTCCAGAAGTTCCTGGTCCAGCCGGCTTATTTCACTTCTTATTCTTTTGAGATTTGTTTCCTGGTCCATGGCTATGTTTCCCTGATATCTTCCTGGATGCGCATTCCAAAATGCCGTCCTGCCTCGTCGGCCCGGCACATGACCTGATCCCCCACCTTGAGATTGACCACGCTTACCGGCCTGTTGTCCGCACCCACCAGGCGGATGGTCTCGGCATTCTGCAGGATCACGCTGCCCTGATGACCCTCGAACTCGGCACTGATGAGCAGCATAGGCCGGACCTCGGTCTTGATGCGGCCCACTACGGCAGATCTGGCCTCGCCCTGGCCGGAAACAATGAGCACCTGACTGCCTGGAGCCAGTTCTTCTAAGTAAGTGGTTTTGTCTCCTGGAAGACAGGTGTAGGAATGCACTGCTCCGGCATTGATCCTGAAGGGTCTGGGGGCCACGTACGGGTTGGACTCGGTTTCAGCATTCACCAGGAAGGTAAATGCGCTGGAGTTGCCCACCAGCATGCCCTCCGCTGTATTTAAAAGGGAAATAGTGTCCACACACACCCTGTGCCCCAGACCCACAGGGGATATATGAGTTATCCTGCCTGGTATGAGCTCCAGCCTGCCCTGGTCCTGCTTGACCCTGGCGGCGATTTTTTTGAGTTCCCCGGCGGACTCTGCATCCACCACCACGTAGTCCACGCCTTTTTCCAGGATGCCCAGGGCGGTATCCACCTCCTGCAGAGTGGCTGCTTCCATACCCACCTGAGGTGTCTGGGCCACAATGTTTTCAACGGGAATTATCTCCACCCCCCTGGCCAGGACTACGTTCTCACCTGCCTTGAGGCGCTGGACAGCGTTTTCCTCGTCTTCCTTGCTGTCTATGCTCATGATGTTGAAATCCTGCACATCCAGGGCCTGAGTCCGGCCCAGTGCCTGGATCTTTTCCAGATCGTTCTTCTCGGCCAGGATTCCGTCCACACCTGATTCCAAGGCCAGAGTGACCAGACTTTTATCAAAAGGAACCGCTTTGAAGTATATTTTTTTGGTCATGGTGTTCCTGCAGTCGGTTATCGGTTATCAATCATTCGCCGCCGTTGGACAGAACATCCATGGCCTCGTCCACATCCATATCGTCATGAACCACATGGTGCAGGGTCTTGACTAAGGATGTCACATCACTGTGCTGAAAAACGTTTCGGCCCACGGAAAGCCCGGCAGCTCCGGCAGCAACAGAATCGTGCACCATTTTCACCAGGTCCCGGTCATTATCCAGCTTGGGACCACCGGCAATGACCACCGGTATGCAGCAGGCCTCCACCACCTTGGCGAAGCTGTCCGCCTCACCTGTGTAGGCCACCTTGACCACATCCGCGCCCAGTTCTTCCCCTACCCGGGCGCAGTGCCGGACCATGTTCATATCGAACTCGTCCTTGACCTTGGGGCCGCGGGCGTAAACCATGGCCAGCAGAGGCATACCCCATTCATTAGCCTTGGAAGCCACCTGGCCCATATCCCGGAGCATTTCCCGCTCGGATTCGTCCCCCAGGTTTACATGGACGGAAATGCCGTCAGCCCCCAGTTTGATGGCGTCCTCTACACTGGCCACCAGAGTCTTGGCATTGGGATAGGGAGAAATTGAAGTGCTTGCTGAAAGATGAACGATAAGGCCGACGTCGTGTCCCTTGCCCCGGTGTCCGCACCGGGCCAGGCCCTTGTGCATGAGCACGGCATTGGCTCCGCCCTCGGCCACCTTGTCTACGGTGACCCTCATGTCGATGATCCCGTCAATGGGCCCCACGGTCACCCCGTGATCCACAGGAACAATAATGGCCCGGCCTGTGTTGCGGTTGAAAATCCTCTCCATTCTGATGCTCTTTCCCAGGTGCATGACAATACCTCCTGATGGTTTGGGGCGGCAGGTTCAGGCGGACCTTCTTCAGAAACAAAAAAAGGGCCGCCGGCTTTTGCCTGCGGCCCTTGGGTTTATGAATCTTCTACTCTTCTGTTAGGCTAAACTCCTCCCTTCGGACCACAGGCCTGGATAAAATAAAAATACCAAAAATAAAAAGAAGTATGGCTGGGTCTAAGGGATTCGCTTAACATGGAAATCTTTATAAACATGGTTTTTTAACTTTGTCAACAAAAAAATCTATGGTAATTAAATTTAGCTGGATCCTTAAATTACAGGTTGTTACATGGCCAGACAACGCTATACTTAAACAAGTAATTGTAATAATTATAAACCATCTCTTCAACCAATGGTTAACATTCAACACGCCGTTAGCTTTCAAACTACGCTTACCCGGAGATCTTTTCATGACCAAAAAGAATATTTTTATTGTCGGCCTGGATGAATTCAACAAAAAACTTCTGCAACAGCTCCCCCAGGCGGCGGAATGCGAGTTTCATGCCGCCCTGGATATATCAGACATCAGAAATGTCCAGTCATATGATATGCAGCACCTGATAGACAAAGCCGTGGGCAGAATGGAGTCTTTTGAAGGCTCTGTTGACGGAGTGGCTACATACTACGATTTTCCAGGCACGGTTCTGGTTCCGATTCTGGCCAGGCGCTTCGGCCTGCCCGGTCCCGATCTGGAGAGCGTACTCAGGTGCGAACACAAATACTGGAGCCGTCAGGAACAAAAAGAGGTCATCCATGAAAACATCCCCATGTTTCAGCCCTTTGATCCCTTTGACGAACAGGGCTTTGAAAAGCTCCGCCTCCTGCCTCCTTTCTGGATCAAACCCATTAAGTCATTCAAGTCTTTTCTGTCCTTCAGGATAAATGACGAACTGGAGTACTGGGAGGCTACGAACAAGATCAGAAAAAGCATAGCCCTTATTGATGAGCCCTTCAGGTATCTTTTGCAGAACTATGCCCAGGTGCCTTATGAAATAGCCCATATGCATGAGAGCTGCCTGGCTGAATCCCCCATTGGAGGCCTGCAGTGCACCCTGGAAGGCTACAGCTTTAAAGGGGAAATAGTGGGCTACGGCATCGTGGACTCAGTGCAGGAAAAAATCAGTTCTTCCTTTGCAAGATACCAGTACCCTTCCATACTCCCCCTGGAAATCCAGCACAGGATAATGGACACGGCCAGAAAAGCCATAGCCCGTATCGGAATGGACAACTCGGCCTTCAATATCGAGTTCTTCTATGACCAGACCGCCCAACAGGTATACCTCCTGGAAATAAATCCCAGGGTCTCCCAGGCGCATACGGACCTTTTCGCCAAGGTGCACGGTCATTCCCATCTGTCCGTAATGGTGGATCTCTGTCTGGGCAGAAAGCCCCGGATACTGGAAAGAAACGGACCCTTCAGCGTTGCCGGACACTTCATGCTCAGAACCTTTGAAGATGGACGGGTGGTTCAGGTGCCCGCCCAGGAACAGCTTGAAAAGGTCCGGGAAAAATTCCCCGGGACACAGATGAAGATTCTGGTCAGACAGGGCGACAGGCTCTCGGAGCTTCTGGCCCTGCAGGACAGCTACAGTTACGAACTGGCCAATATCATCATCGGAGGCATGGACGGATCGAACCTGTTGGAAAAATACAACAAGGTGCTTGATATTTTGAGCTTCAAGATCGATAAGGAAGAATACATAGCAGAAATATAGCACCGCATAACAACCAGCAGGGACTTACGTTGCGAGTAAAGTCTCACTTTTGTCACTTTGCCCCAAAGGATGTTTGACTCTCATGGATAATCATGAATCTATTGATCTTTTCGTGCTGGGACTGGACGATTTCAACCGGTCCAAACTGGAGACCATTGACCAGGACCTGGCTGTAAATATTTATCCCCTGCTGGACATGGACGCTGTGACCTCCAGTGAGGATTATGATGTTCATGCTGTGCTCAACACTGCAGAAAACCAGCTGCGCGCCCATCCCCGCCCCATAGGGGGAATAATCGGCTACTGGGACTTTCCCGTGAGCCTGATGGTCCCTATCCTGGCCAGAAGACTGGGATTGACCGCACCTTCGGTGCAGGGGGTGGTGGGCTGTGAACACAAATACTGGAGCCGGCTGCTGCAGAAGAAAGTAGCCCCGGCACATGTTCCTTCCTTTCAAAGCGTGGATCCCTTTGATGATCAGGATTTAAATGAGATTATGGTAAACTATCCCTTCTGGATCAAACCGGTCAAATCACACTCCTCCCACCTGGGTTTCAAAGTGCGCAATCATAAGGATCTGGCCCGGGCAGTGCAGAAAATACGTTCCGGCATTGCAGGCATGGGCAATGCCTTCAATGAGTTCCTGGAATATGCCCATCTACCTGAAGAGATTGCCCGCATCGGGGGCAATCATTGCGTGGTGGAGGGACTCCTCCGGGGCAGGCAGTGCACCCTGGAAGGCTTTGTGCATAAAGGGGAGATCCAGGTGTATGGAGTGGTGGATTCCTTTCGCTACCCCAACGGGTCAAGCTTTTCCCGCTATCAGTATCCATCGACCCTGCCCGGCCGGGTCATCCAGAAAATGACCCAAATCGCCGGAAATGTCCTGGCTGAAACCGGCCTGGATCACTCCGCTTTCAACATGGAGTTCTTCTGGGACAGCAAGAGGGACCATATCTGGATACTGGAGATCAATCCGCGCATTTCCCAGTCCCACGGAGACATTTTCGAAAAGGTTGACGGCACACCACATCACCGCATCCTGGTGGAACTGGCATTAAACCGCAGGCCCGCCTGGAGCCCTGGAAAGGGACCATTCGCCTGTGCGGCCAAGGTCTTTCTACGCCGTTTTCAGGACGCTCTGGTGACCAGGATCCCGGGTGCGCAGGAAGTCCGGGCTGTAGAAGAACAGTTCCCGGGCACCATGATCAGCATACTGGCAAGTCAGGGACAAAAGTTGTCCGCTATGGACCCCGCAGAGCAGGACAGCTACAGCTTTGCCTGCGCCATCATATTTACCGGAGCAAAAAATCCCGGACGACTCAGGCAGAACATCAAGAAAATAAAAAATGCCCTGCCCTTTGAATTCATGTAAAAGTTAATCAGAAAGTCTGACAGCTGCAAAACGAAACGAAGCTGCTGTTTCTCATTCCATGGTAATGTAAGGTTTATTGATGGGCGGTATATTCATCGAGAAGTCTGCGAATCATTTTTTGATATTGGGTATTATATTTTTTTGCTTCCTTCTTAAAAAAATCCACACTCGTTTTGCTCAAGGTAATTGTGACCTTGATGGTTTCATCTTTTAAAGCAAGCTCTTCCGGCGATGGAAGAAAGTCAGAGACGACCTTGACCTTCCCCATTGGTTCGTCCGTGTACTTGATTTTCTCTTTCATAATTTTTTTTCCTTTTCGCCAATATCCGGCGCCGATTATTCTGATTATGTTCTTTCTATATATTGTAATCGTTACCATTAAAGAGTTGACTCCAGGCGCTTCTTCCGGATATACAAGAGCGCCTGAAAGGGGATGGAGTTCCCCCTGGTAACCGCCGTGATGCTGATGACTCCTGTTATTTCTAAAAATGTGGCGGTTTTTTATATTATATCAGCCACGCCTTGAGCGTGGCTTTTTTGTGGAAAAAGTCATGGACAAGATATTGCTGCTGGCCCTGGCCGGGGCCTTTGGAACCCTTCTCAGATACTGGCTGTCAGTAGCCATGCACACCCTCTTTGGACCAGGCTTTCCCTGGGGCACCTGGACGGTGAACATCCTGGGATGTTTTCTTTTCGGCCTTTTCTGGATACTGATCCAGGAGCGCGGGATTTTACCGGCTCATCTGCGCATCGTTGTCCTGGTAGGGTTTATGGGGGCTTTTACCACCTTTTCCACCTACATCTTTGAGTGCTCGGCCCTGGTCCAGGACACCCAGTGGCTCAAGCTGGGCCTGAACCTTATGGGGCAGAACATACTGGGATTTTTTGCTCTTTACCTGGGGTTCAGCCTGGGAAGAATATTCTAACCTGAACCCATGCAGACGGTTTTTACTGCCTGATGCTTTTTTCTACAAACTCGAAGACCACAGCGCCAAGCATTTTTATGGCAGTTGGTCTTCTTGTTTTGAAAGCCTTAAGTTTCTGCTCAAATTAACGATGAAGTCCTGCACGTTGGTCACCACGGCAGTGGCCTGGGTGGACCCCCGGTTGGCCAGTTTATCCACGCTGAATTCGGAGATGTCCACAACGTAGAAATACACCGGGCGCACGTCTTCGTTTTCCATGACCCGGTAACTGGGAGTCATGTTCCCAAATGCGATTGAGTGCAGTTGAGTGGCCATGGCCACCACTGTGGTGGCCTTTTTGGCATGAGGGCGCATGGCGTCCTGGGACTTATATACGTCTGCCAAGACCTCGGGCAGTGGTCCGTCGTCCCGGATGGAACCGGCCAGGATATACGGCACCCGGTATTTTTCACAGGTGTACATGATCCCGTCACTGATCTTCATTTCCCGGATTGTCTCTTTGATGGTCCCATATTGTCGGACAGTGTTCAAAACATCCAGGTGGTGATAGTGTCCATGCCGGACAGGCTCCTGGGTATATATATCCTGACCCAGTCCGGTCTGAAACATGGACGCCTCCAGATCGTGGGTGGCCAGGGCGTTGCCTGCCAGCAGTGCATGGCAGAACCCGTCACGGATCAGTTCCTGCATGGCCCTGCGGCTGTCCTGGTCAAAGGCGACAGCCGGGCCCAGCACCCATACGATATACCCGTGCTCCCGGTCATGGCGCAGCAGGTCATACAACTCATCATAACTTTTGGAAAAAGGAGTTTCCCTGGTCCCCCGGATGCGGAAGGAAAACTTGTCCGGGGAAATGCTCTTGCCTGTATCAAAACCTTCAGTATGCACGAATATTCCATCTTCACCGTTCTCAGTCCTGCCCAGTACAACCCTGTCCCCCTGCTTCAGCCTTCGCGGCTCAAGCACTTCCAGACTGTCCCCGCGACGGACAATGACGCAGTCCATGCGGCTTTCACTGACCAGGATCCATTTTCCCGGTTCCATGCAGACGTATTCCGGATGGTTAGAAGTGGCGTGAAACCCGGATGGAGCTGTGCCATTACCGGGAGCCTCTGCGGTAAGTGCTGCAGGAGCTGAAGAAAAGGGTTCCCTGGTCAAATCAGGGGGGCAGTATTCGGGGAGCTTGAAGGTCATGGTTTTTTCCTTTTGTACAGAGTTTACATGCGCAGTTCAGGAGAAATATTGGGAATATCCTCTCTGGCAATGATAAGATCCAGCTCTTTTTCCCTTAACGCCTTGATCTTGGCGGTCATGGCTTCGATCCTGCCGGTAAAGATGCATATTATGGCCTCTGGTAAGGCCTCCTGCAGTGCATGGTCCACTGCATCATCTTCATCCAGAATGCTCAGCACCCGGGCTTTTTTGGAGCTGCTGGCGGCCCCCTCCTGAATGAGTTGCATCACTTTCATGCTGTCCCGGCCACGTGCGTAATCCTGGTCCTCCCAGACAATGATCCTGTCAAAGTACTCTGCAGCAACCCGTCCGTAATCCTGCAGATCCTTGTCCCGCCTGTCACCTGTTCCAGCCAGGATAGCGGTACTGACTCCCATGCCCAGAGAAGACACGAATCTGCCCATGGCCTCCATGCTTGAAGGATTATGGGCATAATCAATGAGCACCTTGAATTTCTCGAATTCAAAAATATTCATACGCCCGGGCAACTGGGCAGAGGAAGGTGCAAACGTCTGCAGACCCAAGCGAATCTCTTCCACCTTTACCTCCTGGACAAAGGCTGCCAGACAGGCGGCCAGCACGTTTTGCACCTGGAACGCGGCCTTGCCGAAATAGGTCAAGGGGATATTGATCACCCTGTCAACCAGCATGGACCAGTCGCCTTTACGCAGAATTATATCGCCTTCATCGTATACCGCTGCCGTCCCTCCGGATGCACAGTGTTTTTTTATTCTGGGATTGCCGGCATTCATACTGAAAAAAGCTGTGTTGCAGGAGACATTTTCCTGCATGGAATAAACGTAATCATCATCCGCATTAAGCACTGCATAACCTGAAGCCTGAACATTGTCAGCCACCAGGCACTTGAGCCGGGTAAGCTGCTCCAGGGTATGGATACCATAAAGCCCTAAATGATCCGAGGCCACATTGGTCACAACTCCCACATCGCTCAGATCGTACCCCAGACCGGCCCGCATCATCCCGCCCCTGGCAGTCTCAAAAACTGCATAATCCACTGTGGGATCGCGCAGTACAAAACGGGCACTGTCAGGGCCTGAACAGTCCCCCTTGTACAGAAGGCGGTTCTGGATATATATTCCGTCAGTGGTGGTATAGCCGACCTTTTTGCCGCTCATGTGCATTATGTGGGCGATGAGCCTGGTGGTTGTAGTCTTGCCGTTGGTCCCGGTCACGGAGATAATGGGTATCCGGCCCGGATGATCCAGGGGAAAGAGCATGTCCAGCACGGGCTCTGCCACATTTCTGGGCTGACCCGCGACAGGAGACAGATGCATGCGGAATCCCGGCGCCCCGTTTACTTCAATGATAGCTCCTCCGGTTTCGCTTAACGGTTCGGCCAGGCTTGGAGCTATGACATCTATGCCGCAGACATCCAGATCAATGATCCTGGCCACCCGTTCAGCCAGGAAAACGTTGTAGGAATGAACCGTATCTGTGACATCCTCGGACACCCCGCCGGTACTCAGATTGGCCGTGGTCTTGAGATACAGTGTTCTGCCCGGGGAAAGGACCGAATCCAGGCTCAGACCTTCCAGCTCCAGAAGACGCTTAGTCATGTCGTCCACCGTGATCTCGGTAAGCATCTTTTCATGTCCGTATCCCCGGCGGGGATCCTGGTTCACTTCCCGGATCAATTCTTCAATGCTGGAACGGCCGTTGCCGGTAACATGAGCCGGAACCCTCTTTGCTGCCGCTGCAAGTTTATAGTTGATCACCAGCAGCCGGAAATCGCTGCCTTTGATGCATTTCTCCACAATGACCCGGCTGGAATATTCCCTGGCCGCCTCAAAGGCTGCCAGGGCATTCTCTGGATTTTGAACATTTATTGTTGCGCCCTGGCCATGATGTCCATCCACAGGCTTGACCACCACCGGAAAGCCCACCCGGCAAACAGCTGCCTCAACTTCACCGGCAGAACAGACAACAAGGCCATAAGGAACGGGGCAGCCGTTGTTGTGGAGCATGTTCTTGGTCTCTTCCTTGTCAAAGGCAATTTCCAGGCCGATACTGCTGGTTCTGCCCGTGACCGTGGCCTGAATTCTCTGCTGATGTATCCCCCATCCAAGCTGGACCAGGGAATAGCTGTTGAGCCGAAGTACAGGAATATGTCTCTTTTTGGCCTCATGAACGATGGAGGCGGTACTGGGGCCGAACCTCTCCTGCTCCCGTATTTCTCTTAAGGCCTGAATATCCTTTTGCAGGTCATAAGATTCACCATTAATCATGGCCCGGACAATTTCAAAGGCAGCCTCAGCCGCATAAAAACCAGCCCTTTCCTCCTCATAAGAAAAGACAACACTGTAGATGCCTTCTTCTCCATCCCAGGTACACCGTCCGAATCCACACTGCATGCCTGCAAGTATCTGCAGTTCCAATGCAACATGTTCCATGACATGACCCATCCATGTCCCCTCTCTGAGCCTTTCCAGAAAACCCCCTTCATACCCCCTGGAACATCTGTGCTCATAAAGAGAAGGCATAAGTTTTTCCATATTTTCCGGAAATCCGGAAATGGTATTGGAAGGATATTTTTCCATTTCTTCCAGATCCACCCGCATGACAATGAGATTATGTCTCCGGCTGGACCAGTAATTAGGCCCCCTTAGAGCTCTGGATTCCAGGATTTTCATGTTTTACAGATTTCCTTTTAAATTTAATGTATTATGATACGCCTGCAAAAAAGTCAGGAAATGAAGAATTCAGTAATAAATCAATTCTATAAACCTTTGTTTTTACTGATTTATGTCACCTGCCTCCTGATTCCTGCGACTGCAAAAAAGACTTTTTGCAGTCGTGTCTATTATCAGCAAAAAATTGTATAGCCGAGACAACATGCTGCTCAACCTGATCCATAATCTATAACTTATTTTCTTGCACTATTTATGCAGAGAGAATAAAGGAATTATATGGAAAAAACAAAGGGAATTTTGATAATTATCGGTGGGGACATGTCCATGCCGCCAGGAATGGACAACGGAGAAAACAGCAGTGATGCGGAGGTAGCCGAGACAGAGGGAGAGATCCTGACCAGATTCTGCGGATTGTTATCCGGTATAAAATCACGCATCGAGATCATCCCCACCGCCTCAAGCATTCCGGAGCAAGCCGGCAAGCGATACACAGAGGCCTTCAGCAGCCTGGGATTTAAAAATTGTGCAGTTATGGACATAAGAACCCGGGATCAAGCTCAAAGCCAGGACATGGTCCAGCGGGTACGCGAGGCTGAAGGTTTTCTTTTCACCGGCGGAGATCAGTTGCGGCTGACTACCATCCTGGGGGGTACTGATCTTCTGAATATCCTTGCCGAGCGTTATGTACGGGAGGCCGTGGTCATCGCAGGAACCAGCGCCGGAGCCATGGCCATGTCCGACACCATGATCTATCAGGGAAGCAGCCAGGAGGCATTGAAAAAAGGCGAGGTCAAGTTCAGCAGCGGATTCGGGTTGCTGTCAAAAGTTATTATTGACACCCACTTCGTCAAACGCGGACGCATCGGTCGACTGTTTCAGGCTGTGGCCAGCAACCCCGGATGCCTGGGTATCGGCCTCGGGGAAGACACCGGCCTGCTGATCACTAAAGGGGAAACCCTGGAAGCCATAGGTTCGGGTCTGATCATCGTTGTGGACGGATCCACTATCAAGTATACCAATATGGCCATGATCAACGAAGGTGAACTCATCTCCATTGAAAATCTCAGCGTTCATGTAATGGTTCCCGGAGACAAGATGCTTTTGTCCCGGAGAAAATTCACTCCGGCCCTGGCTCAATAAGCTTTCATTCAACCAATACAACTATCTAAGCACAGAACATGAAAAAAAATATCTTTGTCATCGGTCTGGACGATTTCAATCTGGGCATGATCAGCTCGGTGAAAAATGCAGAAAGCTATAACTTCATCGGTCTCTTGGACATTCATGCCCTTATTGACAGCGGACTTTACCGGTTAAGCGACATGCTGGAGCTGGCCGAGCATCAGCTCAGGGAATTCAAGGGGACCATTGATGCCATTGTCGGATATACTGATTTTCCGGTCAGCACCATGGTGCCCATTCTCTGTGAGAAGTTCAATGTGCCCGGCCCCTCCCTGGAAAGCGTTTTGAAGTGCGAGCACAAGTACTGGAGCCGTCTGGAACAGAAAAAGGCCATCCCGGAGCACATACCGGCCTTTACGGAATTCGATCCCTTTGATGACCAGGCCATGGACCGGATTTCCCTTGAATATCCCTTCTGGATCAAGCCCATAAAATCCACTGCTTCGCAGCTGGGCTTCCGTATCAACAGCCGCAAGGATTTTAAGCGGGCCGTGGCAGTCATCAAGGAAAAAATCGGGCTGTTCAAGCCCTTTGATTACCTCCTGGATATGGTCAAGCTCCCCCCTGAGGTGGTCAGGGTCAAGAGTTCGCACTGTGTTGCCGAACAGATCATTTCCGGGCACCAGTGCACCCTGGAAGGATACGTGCACAATAAAGAAGTGCTTACCTACGGCATTATCGACTCCATCCGCGAGCCCAACAGGACTACCTTTGCCCGTTACCAGTATCCCTCCCGTCTGCCCAGAAAAGTACAGGAGGAGATGTCCAGGATCAGCGAAAGGGTCATGAAACAGGTGGACCTGGATCACTCCGCCTTCAACCTGGAATTCTTCTGGAATGAAAAAAAGGACAAAATCTGGTTTCTGGAGATCAACACCCGGATCCCACAGTCCCACAGCGATCTCTTTGTCAAGGTGGACGGTGTGTCCAATCACCAGATCATGCTGGATGTAGCCCTGAACCGGGATCCTGCGTTTCCCAGACGCCAGGGCAGATTCCGGGTGGCGGGCAAATTTTTCCTGAGGGAGTATCAGGACAAACTGATTACCGGCATCCCCACCAGAGAAGATCTGGAAGATCTAAGCAACAGGATCCCCGGAACCTTGGTGGACGTACAGGGAAAAGTGGGCATGAAGCTCTCGGACATTCCGGAACAGGACAGCTACAGCTATGCCTCTGCCTTTATCTATCTTGGTGCCGACAGTCAGAAGGATCTTCTGGAAAAATTCAGAAAGTGCCGGGAAATGATCAGATTTCAGTATCAGGACCTGACCATTCCGTCAGTCTCCCCCAAAAAGATCCAGGAGCAGGCCCCGGAAACCGAGCCCAGGGTGGCCATTCAGGTACTGACTTCTCCCATGGAGCTGCCGGTGCAG
Organism: Desulfonatronospira sp. MSAO_Bac3; assembly: GCF_003838035.1. Taxonomy (NCBI): domain Bacteria; kingdom Pseudomonadati; phylum Thermodesulfobacteriota; class Desulfovibrionia; order Desulfovibrionales; family Desulfonatronovibrionaceae; genus Desulfonatronospira; species Desulfonatronospira sp. MSAO_Bac3. Next base: position 12,612 of record NZ_QYZY01000303.1, read on the forward strand.
GAAGATACGCCCATGGCGGGCGGGGTGCAGGATATGACCAAACCGTGACAGTTACCCACCTGTACCGGAAAATTTTCGGGATGCCATAGCAGCCCCAGCTCGCCCAGGCTGCCGGAGCGGCTGGTTGCTCCTGATCCCGACAATGGACCTTCACAAGCGATAAAAAGACATGGCATCTATTGCCAGGCACCAGGAGGGCCGAACATGGCCGCTCGTCCCATCTCCCCTTCACGGACCAGGCCCCGGAACATACCCTGAGTGGTAAAGGAAATGGAAAAACGGCCTGCTGTATCCAGAGCGATCACCCCGCCTTTTCCTCCAAGATTTCTGATATTTTCCAGAACTTCCGAAACGGCCGCTTCCAGGGAAAAACCGCCGAGCTCCACCAGGCAGGCGATGCGCTTGGCCGCTGCCCGGCGCAGAAAAAACTCTCCTTCTCCTGTGCAGCTGACAGCGCAGGCGGCGTTGTCCGCATAGACCCCTGCCCCGATAACCGGCGAATCCCCCACGCGGCCGTACTGCTTGCAGGGGATGCCCCCGGTGGACGAGGCTGATGCCAGATTGCCTGCCCTGTCTAAACAGACGGCACCAACCGTTCCAAACTTTTCCCCGGCCTGCTTTTTGGCTGCAAGGTACTCTTCCCTGCGCCTGGAGGTTTGAAAATATGCGGGGGCCGCACTTTCCAGGCCATGGATATGGGCAAAGCGCTCCGCGCCCGTGCCCATGAGCAGGACATGGGGAGATTTTTTCAGTACCAGGGCTGCAGCCTGCACCGGGTTTTTGATGTCGGTTACACCGGCCACAGCCCCGGCGGAAAGATCATTGCCCCTCATGACGGATGCATCCATTTCTATCGTCCCATCGTGAGCAAATACTGATCCGCGCCCGGCATTGAACAGGGGGCAGTCTTCCAAGACTTCCACTGCAGCACAGACCGCATCCAGCCCATTACCGCCGCCTTCAAGAACCACCCGCCCTGCTGCGAGGCTCTTGTGCAGATAATCCAGGTGTTCATGCTCAGCTTCAGGGCCGTAACGCTCCGGAATTATGCCTTCACAGCCGGCATGGATCACAAGGGTATATTTTACAGCCATTAAACGGTTCTGCCTTTTCCTTAATAAAGATTCAGATTATCTCTGTCACGCCCTGGCAAAAAAGTGAGTTCTTACGTTTAGGCTTGCCTAACTCGGGCCTATGGTTCAGTTACGGCTGCTGCAGTGAAGAATTGCTACACCTTTACACATGATCCCTGGGTATCTCGCACAGCCAGTTGCGCGAGAACACCCTTTCATCCCCGTGATAGGCATCCAGCTCCGCATGTACCCGGAAATGGGTTTCAGAGCAGGTGAGAACAGTTCTGGTCACTGTCTCGGCAGACCATTCTCCGCGCTGGAAGCGCCTGAACCAGAGGGTCTCGCCGCGCACGGAAACAAAGTCATCGTCCTGGAAAGTATACCATTCATTGGCCCGGCTGGTAACTGTCCAGTCCATATCCTCAAAACAAACAGCGCCTTCATCAATGACAACTTCCAGGGTGGACTCATCATGGGCCAGATCCCTGATGACCCGCCACCTGTGCCGCCTGGGTTCCAGCTGACTGGTCCTTATGGCCGGTGCTCCTTCCGGCTCCAGAAACGGGCGCAGCTTGTCATCCTCATGGATTGCCTCCCGCACAGGCAGTTCCAGACGGCTCAGGCTGGCAGAAATTGTAAGGCGCACCGGTCTGGGAGGAGGCCATGCCAGGGGCCAGTAAGAAGTGGATATGGATACTCGCAGCCGGTTCCCGGCCGGAAAACGCTGGGCTATGTTGTTCAACTGGACGCGCACCCTGTATGAGTGCCCGGGCTCAAGCAACCCAGGCGTCTCATGGCTCTCGCGGTGACAAAGGTTCAGCAGGCCGTAAGTGACCCGGGTGGCCTTGTCATCAGGAGCAACATCCGAAAGCCGCACCGCTATCATGGCCACGGCTTCGCTTGCGGAAAGCTCCAGTTCCAGCACAGGAGCTCCCAGAATCTCCAGGGGAGTCTCCAGAGGAGCAGTCTCAAAAATCAGGGCTCCACCGTCATCTTCACGCTGGTCATGGGGCAGATCCGGAGGCGCAGCGTAGGAACACCATTTACCTGCAAAAAGGCCTACACTCAGTGGGGATTGAATGGTCATGTGAACCTTTGTTTCGGGCTTCTCCTCCAAAAGCAGATGTCCAGGATGCAGGTGGTATGTTAGAATATTAATATTGTCCGAGGGCCACTCTGGCTCAGCCACCCAGCGGCCTGGGCGTTTTTTGTACAGGGGGCTGGGAGGAACGCTGTCCTGCATCCAGACCCGCAGCATGGGCTCCTGCATGACCCCGGCTTCTTTTCCCTTGAGCCAGGTATCCCACCAGCGCAGGGCTTCCTGCAAAAATCCAATGGCCGGACCCGGCACACCGAAATGCGGATATTTGTGGCTCCAGGGACCGATAAGCCCTTTGCGCGGAACGCTGAGCCCGTTTAAAAGCCTGAACACGGCATTGGTGTATCCGTCGGCCCAGCCGCTTACAGCCATGACCGGGCACTTGATACGGGAAAAATCCTCGCAGACAGAACCGTGTTTCCAGAAATCATCCCTGTGCTGATGACTGAGCCAGTTTTTAAGCCACAACCCGCTGCCGTCCAATCGCTCAAGCCACATCTCTTTCCATTTGTCCCCAACCAGGTCCGGGTCCGGCGGACAGGAATTATATGCAAACATGGTCGAGGCCCAGGAAAGGTTGTCTCCCAGAAGGCAGCCACCCATATAATGCACATCGTCGGCGTAACGGTCATCTGTTGAGCACACAGTGATTATGGCTTTCAGCTGAGGCGGCTGCAGAGCGGCGATCTGCAGGGAGTTGAACCCGCCCCAGGAAATGCCCATCATGCCTACGGACCCGTTGCACCAGGGCTGAGCAGCAATCCAGGCCAGAACTTCCACTCCATCGTCCAGCTCCTGCTGCAGGTATTCATCCCTTAGTACGCCCTGGGATTCCCCTGCTCCGCGCAGGTCCACCCGCAGACAGGCATAGCCGTAACCGGCCAGATAGCCCTGGGTTATGGAATCACTTACTGCTTCAAA
>NZ_QYZY01000032.1:0-6663 GCF_003838035.1 Desulfonatronospira sp. MSAO_Bac3
GGTCAATTGGCCCAGTTCGTCCCTGGACCCGGGATCCAGCCGCCGGCCCAGGCTTTCTTTATTTTCCTGGATACCTTGTATCTGCTCCCGGATACGGCTGATGGGTTCTATTACGCTTTGCTGGACCACGTTACGCCCCACCAGGAGAAAAACCAGCATAATGGCCAGAGGAGTGCCCCACAGAAGGCGGTTCATCCAGGCCAGCCTGAACTGCTGCTGGCTTATGTCCAGAAACTGTGCTGATACACCCACTGCATTGCCACTGTAATCCACAATGGGAAAGGCAGCAACGGCATACCCCTTTTCAATGCGCACGTGCAGACCCTGCTCTCCCTGCTCCAGATCCTGGACATTGAGGGCCTGCATTATCTCTTCCTCGCCCTCGCCTGCAGCCAGTATAAAGCTCTCGTTCAAACGGGGATAAGTATCCCGGTCATGCATCTCCGGGGCCAGGTGCAGCCATTCTTTGTTCATGAACATGTTCAGGTGACTGACGTGCTTGAGCTCCAGGTCTTCCCAGACATCACTGAACCGGGACAGGGACTCCACTGAACCCAGGTATTCTCCGTTTTCGGACAAAACAGGCAGAACAGCCCGGACCACAAGTCCTCCCCTGCCCACCTCGATGCCGGTAACCGGCCTTTGTGTTTTCATTACCCGGTTCACCGTGCCTCGAAACGGAGTCAGATCATCGGATCTGTCCTCCTGCAGACCGTTTAAGAGTACATTCTTGTCCCGCCAGCTGCGCAGGAGGCTGCGCCCATTGGGCAGATGAAAGTGCAGACGCAGAGGCTTGTCTTCTCCCAGCATCCGGCTGTACCCCTGCATAAAATCCTGCAGGCCATGCCTCAAAAATTCCCTGGCCTCCTGTACGCGCAGATCGTAAGGATCATCCATGTCTCCTTCTGCGGCCGTTTCCAGAGACTCTCTCACCAGGGGGTGAGCCGAGAACATGGCTGCCTGCTCCCTGGCGCTCAGCTCCATTATGCTGACGACCTGGTCAATTTTGTCCTGATTCTCCAGGGCCAGCCTCTCAGCCCCGGACTTTTCCATATGACCGCGCTGCAGGGTGGAGGCATAAAAGGCCACCGAGGTGAAAAAAAGCACCAGGAGGATCAAGGGGATAAAAATCTTGCTTTGAATGCGCATAAAATTGTCTGAAATAAATAATGCAGCTGTTTTAGCAGGCTAAAGTCAGTAGTCCGCGGATTCGGTAAGGGGAAGGATAAAAAAGAAATTGTTGCCAAGCGGGGTTGGTTCATATCCCACTTCGCCGCCGTGCATTTCCACGATTTCCTTGATAAAAAACAGGCCGTGCCCTGTTCCCTGTTCTTTGCCCACATTGCCGGCCCGGAAGCCCTCCCGGAAAAGGCTGGCCTGCTCTTCAGGGCTCAAGTGCGGTCCGCTACTGAATACGTTGAGCTTGATGCCCGGCTTTTCCGGCCCGAAATAGTCAGGCTTGTATTCCCAGCCGTAAGAGATGAACTTGGCCTTGTGGCCGGAAAAATCAGTTACTTCCCGGGTATATTTGACAGCGTTGGAAAAAAGGTTGGCATAGACCTGGCTGATAAGCCCCTTGTCCACCACCACCTCGATTTCCTGGTCCGGCACTCCGGCCAGGGCGATGTCAATGCCCTTTTCCCTGAACTGGGGCGTAAAACGCTCCACTTGGGGATCTATTATCTGGCTTTTGAAATTGCAAACCTTTTTTTCCAGGACATACTTGCCCTGTTCGAAATGACTGCGCCTGAGAAGCGTTTCCAGAAAAAGGCTGGTCTGCTCGTAATGATTGAGTATCTCGCTGTACTGCTCCCGCAGGCCGTTGTGGATATATTCCAGGCGGGGGAGAAGTTCCCGGGAATCGACCAGGCCTTTATCCGGGTCGTCCCCGGCTGCCCGCGCAATGGCGGCCATATCATCTTTGAGGTTTCCCAGGGCGTTTATTTGCGCTTCCAGGCGGCGGTAAAAAATCTTGAAAAACATGTTGGGCACTATAACATTGTGACCAATATCCTTGACCAGGGAGTTGATGAACTGCAGGTGCTCCTCGTTTTTCCAGCTGATCATGCGCATGTGCAGCTGAAAACCCACTCTGTTGGCGTATTTCTGAAAAAAGAACCGGCCGTGTTCGTTTATCTTGCGGGCAGGGTATACCTCCAGCATCCCGATAAGCCCCTGGGGCAGACTGAAGGGAAGCTGGTCCAGCATGTCCCTGTTGGCCTTGATGGGCAGGTACAGACAATCTTTTATTACCTGGGGCTCAGGGCATATCTGCAGATTGTCCATTCTGCCCTCGGTGACCTCCGGGCAGTTGCCCTTGCAGGTGGCCACCATTTCCACCCGGTTCTCCCGCAAAAGAAAAAGGTTGCACTCCAGGTTGAAAAAGACCTTGGGCACCAGGACGCACACGGCCAGGAGATCGTGAAAGGATTCATACTCCTGGGAGAGATCAAAAAAAACATTGAGCGCGGAACTCTGGATGGGGCTGAAGGCATAATCTGCATAATCATCGATTTTTTCCAGCAGCCTCTTCTGGACCTTGAAAGCCCGGGACTCCTCCAGGCACCTGTTGGTAATTTCCTTAATACTTATTTCTTCTGACATATAATTTTCCGGGGATAGATAAATGCACAGTCTTTCTATAGTTATCTTCCTGCCTGAATCAGTGAAAATGGACCGGTCCAGAAGAACTTCACGGGTTCAGGTTTTTGCATTTCATATAAATACAGCCGTACCCCGGCCCAGTTTACAGGCAAGCTGTTCGTATCTGTTCAGACAGCGCTTTGGGTGTGGCATGGGGGCCTCAACCCTGCTTTCCTGGAAAGGTAAACAGATACAGCTGCACAAATCCGGCTGTGCGGGGGTAAAGTGTATCCTGAGCGTAAACTTACTGAAGATATTATTACACGGCATGTTTAAGCAAGTCAAAAGAAAACTCAAATAAAAAATAAATAATTTCAGCATGTTATATGCAGTAGACACGGAGCGCAATTACAGGTAAGAGCAAAAAGCTTTTAAATCGGCAGGAAGGGCCCGGCAAAAGCCGGAACCCCTGGAAGCACGTTCAAAAATTGCAGGAAGAGACCGTTCTTATCCCGGGACGTCCTGCAGTCAAATATTTGTAAAGGAAACGGCATGCCCGGATATAAGGGCCATATAGCTGGTGCTGTCATTCTGGGGGCAGGGGCCCTGGCCGCGGTGAACTGGCTGGCCTGGTTTCGCCCCGAGCCCTGGCAGGCCCTGGTGCTCATGGGCTGCGTGGTCCTGGGGGCGCTGTTTCCGGATGTGGACACCGACTCCAGGGGGCAGAAGTTTTTTTACTCCCTGCTGCTGATAATCAACCTGACCCTGATGGTTCTTGGATACTACCGCTGGGCGGCCATCCTGGGTTTTCTGGCCATGCTCCCGGTGGTGGCCAGGCACAGGGGATTCATCCATACCTGGTGGGCCATGCTGGCCATCCCCCTGGCCGTTTTTCTGCTGCCGGTCATATTTTACAGCGTGGCCTGGCAGGTCCTCCTGCCATACTATCTGGCCTCGGTATTCGGTTATTTCACTCATCTTGTACTGGACCGGCAACTGGCCTGATTGCTTACAGGCAGGCCGGCCCGCTACAGGCCGGCCTAAAAAACGAGCCCTTAGATATCCACGCCCCATTTCTTGATCATGGACATGCCTCCGTGCACGTTCAGGGTATTGGTGATTCCATGCCTGGCCAGCTTGAGCCTGGCTTCATAGGAGCGCGCCCCGTTGTTGCACAGAAGAACCACTGTTTCGGCCTGGGGCACCTTGTCCAGGTTCAAGTCCAGGGTTTCGGCCTTAACGTTCTTCCATTTTTCAGGATATTTATCCATAAACGGCCTGGCATTGTCCTCGTCCCGGCAATCCAGGAAAACCACGTCTTTGTCCTGCCGTTTTTCCCACAGCTCAGCAAATTCTGCAGGCCTCAGGCCTTCATTGAAGCCCTGCAGTATATTTTCAGCCACATTGCCCAGGCTGTTCAGAGCATCCATGGCAGAGCCGAAGGGAGGCGAGTAGGAAACCTCCAGATTGCTCAGGTCCTTTGTGGTGGGCTTACCTGGCAGAAGGGCGGCAACACAGTCTATGCGGCCCTTGAGGCTGTCGCCGCCTGTACTGAGCCCCTGCAGGCCCAGGATACGCCCGGTGCCCTTCTCCACCACCAGTTCCAGGTACAAAAGGTCCTTTTCCGGGTAGAAGTGGGATTTGTCGAACTGAGTCAAAAAGGCACTGACAGCATCAAAACCCTGCCTGGATGCGGTTTCAATGCTGAGCCCAGTACCGGATACAGCGTGATCGAAAAGCTTGACCACGAAAGAGCCCACTGCTCCGGGGAACTCATCACTGCCTCCAGCCAGGTTGGTCCCGATGACCCGGCCCTGGCGGTTGGCCATGGAGCCCATGGGGTAATAGCCCGGTTTGCCGGTGACCAGGTTCTGCAGCTGTACGCAGTCTCCACCGGCAAAGATATGCTCATCCGAGGTACGCATGTGTCTGTCCACTACTACTGCGCCCTGGGGAGAGACTTCCAGACCGGCCTCCCGGGCCAGGTCCGCATTGGGGACAACTCCAGCAGCCATAACCACCATGTCGGCTTCCAGCTCCCTCTGGTCCGTCCTGACGCCTTTGACCCTGTCCCCGCCGAAGATTTCCTTGACCTGCTCCCCGGTATACAGGGATATATCGTTTTCTTGCAGGATGTTTGCAACCATCCTGGCCATATCCGGACTGATAAACCCGGGCAGTACCTGGGGAGCGATCTCCACCACGCTGGTCTCGATTCCCCACAAGTCAGCCAGCGCCTCGGCCATTTCCAGGCCGATGAGCCCGGCCCCTACCACAACAGCCTTTTCCACGCCGCTCTGGCTGATCTGCTCCTTGAGCCTGATGGCTTCTTCCAGCCCGGAAATGGCATACACTCCAGGCAAATCCGTACCGGGCAGGGGCAGCTTCCGGGGACTGCTGCCTGTGGACAGAACCAGCTTGTCATAATCTAAGTAATACTTTTCATCCTTTTCCAGGTCATGCACGTGCACCTTTTTGGCCATACGGTCGATGCTCAGGGCCCTGGTCCGGGTGCGCACCTCCACATCCTTGGCATCCCGGAAAAAATCAACGTCACGGACCATGTGAAAGGTAGTGGACTGCAATTCCTGGGCATCGCTTATATCCCCGGACACATAATAGGGTATGCCGCAGCCTCCATAGGAAATTATCTCATTTTCATCGATCATGATCACCCTGGAATCCGGTTCCAGGCGCTTCAGCCTGCAGGCGGCCTTGGGTCCCAGGGCCACCGCTCCAATAATCACTACCTGCTGACTCATATCTGCTCCTTAAGTTTTAAGGTTTTCCAAAGCATTATTATCCCTGTATCCCATCCTCACGGACATGTAACCATTCAGGGAGCGCAGAAAACGGCCCGGGGACAGTCCCCAGTCACGCCAGAGGCGTGAGTCCCAGTAGCCACCACCGAGCCCCCCTGAATGGTTACACGGACGTGGTATACATAAATGAAAAACCCGAAGACAACCGCCTTTGTACCAAATTTGTACTCAAAAATAAAGGTTAATTGCGATTGTGTCCAGCCCTATGCCCACCTCACCTGATGTCAATGCAACAGGTCGAGACGCAGACAGCAAGCTTTAACCGGATGCAGGGCAATTCTTTGCTTTCCGCCTTCCACCCACCCTGCCGCGATTCTCTGCACGGTCAACTGCCTGCCACGCGTCCCAGGGTGGCCATCAGGTAACTTCTTCTGCACCATGTCAGTTTTTTCTTGCACCTTTTTCCCTGCAGCTTTAACCTCGCACCATGCAGGAATATCTCATTCACCCGGATTTCACCCTGGTCCTTATCTGGAAAAAAAACCGCATGGAAAAGACGCTTCTGCAACCAGCGGACTCAGGGACCACAAATTGCATGAGAACATCACCAGAACCTTCCAGAACCCTTAAAAACCTCTACAGGTATTACCTGCACCGGGAGCCACTGCACCAGGAGCTTCCATTAGACTGGCAAAAAATTCCGCCCTTCAGGGCCAGAGTCCTGAAGACACTTTTCCGGCTTGTACCCTGGGGCACCACCGTGACCTATTCCCGGCTGGCCGCCATGGCCGGCAACCCCGGGGCGGTCCGGGCAGTGGGAACGGCCATGGCCGGCAACCCCTGGCCGGTCATCATTCCCTGTCACCGGGTAATCAAGGCTGACAATGGTCTGGGAGGTTTTTCCTGCGGAACTGAATTTAAAAAAAAGCTGCTGGCCCTGGAGGATATTATTCTATGAAAAACCCAGGGTTAAAACAAAGGCCTCTTTCATGTTGCCAAAACCAGGACCAGTGATTAGTATTGAAACTGTCTGAATATAACATCCATGCAAGGGGGAACTTAACCCCCTTGAAAACTCAATAAAGAGGTGCCTTAATGACAAAAAAGACCAATGCCGGAAAATCAACCCCCAAAGGTGAAAAACTGCCCCTGATGACCCTGCGCGAAGTGGTCATGTTTCCCAAGGCCATTATTCCCCTTCTGGTGGGACGCGATTCTTCCATCAAGGCCATTGAACACGCGTTGAACAACTACAACAAAAAAATATTCCTGGTGACCCAGAATGACCCCAAGACGGAAAAGCCTGGCCCCGAAGACA